>NZOF01000001.1 GCA_002695185.1 Erythrobacter sp. | reverse complement strand
GTGGCCGAGTGGTTAAAGGCAGCAGACTGTAAATCTGCCCGCGCAAGCGTACGCTGGTTCGAATCCAGCCCTGTCCACCACCGCCCTTTCTCAGAATATCCCCAAAAAGCCCTAGAAATCCCAGAAAACCGAGGGTATTATCGCCCTCACTGTCCGCATTTAACCGCTGCAATTTGCCTGCAACCGGAACCAAGTGTGGGGGTAATGTGGGGGTAAAGTGGCTTACCCCCACACTTTGGTTTCGCACCTCGGTCCCGAAAAATGTGGGGGTAGAGCAATGGGCAAACTCACGGCGGTGGCGGTCAAGGCTGCCTTGGCGAATCCGGGCACCTATCAGGACGGTGACGGATTATTCCTGAAAGTGGACAAACGCGGGGGTGCCTACTGGAATTTGCGACTCCAACAGGATGGTAAGCGACGAGATATCGGCGTGGGCAGCGCAAAGCTGGTGACGCTGGCCGAGGCGCGCGCGAAGGCCGCCGAACTCCGCAAGGCCGTAAAGGTTGAGAAGCGCGACGTGCTGACCGAGCGCAAAGACGAGGAAGCCGCCAAAGTCACATTCCGCGAAGCTGCTAGCCAATATCACTCGGAGAACGAGGCAGGCTGGAAAAGCGACGTCTACGGTCGCCAATGGCTGGCTAGCCTGGAGAACTACGCCTTCCCGAAGCTGGGTGACATGACGACTGGCGGAATTACCGCTGCCGACATCATCACGGTCCTGACACCGATCTGGCAGGAAATTCCCGAAACAGCTCGCCAGGTTCGCAATCGGATTTGCGCCGTGCTGGACTACTCCCACGCCAAGGGCTGGCGCTCGACGGAGGCTCCATCGGGCAACAGCAGCCTGAAAGCGGGGCGAGGGCTGCCGCGACAGGTCAAGAAACCGGCAAACCGCAAGGCCATGCCCTATGTCGCTGTTCCTTCTTTCCTAACCGCGTTGCGGCGCAAGCCATCCTACTCGCGTCTCGCGCTCGACCTTCTCATTTTGACGGGCGTTCGCTCACAGGAAGTGCGGCTTGCTAAATGGGATGAATTCGATCTGGATCAGCGCCTTTGGACAATCCCAGCAGAACACATGAAGCGCAGCAGGGCGCACATCGTGCCGCTGTCAGAGGCGGCTCTTGCCGTGCTCGTGAAGGCCGATGCAATGCGGCTTGAGGGAGCCGAAGTGGTCTTCCCCGGCATGACCGGCAAGGCGATGTCCAATATGACGCTACTCAAGGTCATGCGAGACATGCAGGAGCCGTTCCACGTCCACGGTTTCCGCTCCAGCTTTACCGACTGGGCGGCAAACGAAGGCTTCGCCAATGCGGTGGTCGAAGCGGCACTGGCGCACAAGACGCCTGACGCAGTGCAGGCCGCCTATCGCCGTACGACATATCTGGGCACTCCGGATAATCCGGGCGCGCGGGTAAAGCTGATGGAAGCGTGGGGGAACTATTGCAGTGGTGTGGTTGCTCCCGAAGGTGCGGCAAAGCCTGACAACGATGGTCGATAAACACTACCAGAGGGCTGAATCTGAGATCATCGGCCTTCAAGCGCCCATCACGAGGATTGTCATAGCGGTACCTGGATGGACGGCGGACATCTGGCATCACGCTTCAAAATACCTGTTGCTAGCCCGGAAGCGGACGGCCTTCTGCAGGCAAGGCAATCTGACGAAGCAGACGGTGCCTTTTTTGAAAGTCCAGCCAGGTTCGCTTGATTGAGAACGATATCGGCTCGTGAAAACTGCCCTAGTTCCCCAAGCCAACGCCGCTTGAAATCCGATATTGGTCGGTTAAACACAGACAAATGGCACGACGGAAAAAACTGAACCGGCGACAAAAGAAAAAACGGCAAAATAGGCAATCCAGTCGAGTATCAGAATCGCAACAATCTCGAATAGAAGCGCTTGAAACGAAGATTCAAAAACTTGAGTCAAAGAATGATAAGGTAAAATCGTCTGGCGTTTCACTTAATCCCAGAAACATTTTGAGTGGGATCATCTACGCTATTGGGGTCATAACCGTTTTCCAAGCGGCGTCTCCAGAATCAATGAAGACGTCTGCTTCTGCTTGGTTTGGTTACGCCTACTCAATCACTGAATACGCCAGTAGATTTGTAAGCAAGGACCTTCTGGGTGGCGTCGCGGAGATCACGCCCCTTGAGATTTCTCTACTGATTTTTTCATTTATCCCAATAGCTTCGTTTATACAATCTCAATTGAAGCACCGGAGCGAGGTGTTAAATGAGTTCAGTTACGGCGCTTCCGAAATTGTGGTCATAAATGGGGTGGCTTTTGCAGTTCTTGGAATCCCTTATGTCCTCACAGATGAGCCGATCAGTCTTGTCGTTGGAGCTGTATTGATCCTGATACTTTATGGAATATTTTTTCTATTTTATTCATCATTGAGAGCTCGTGCGCCAGAGGCAAGAAAGAGATTGTCACCACGACCTTGGAAGCGGTGGGATTACGCTGAGGCTTCTTGGGTCCGTGAACAGGCTAAAGTCGTGCTGACGGCGATTATCCTTATCGTCATCGGGAGCGGGCTGGTCTCGCAGTTCTTTTGACCGCGAATGCGTCGTGCTCGGATGGACGAAAACGTTCTCGAAAGCGGCAAGTCAGACACATCACAAGTCAATTTTGATAGAACAACTGATTGCTCGCTTCGCCTTGCGGGCACTTTCGAGGCAACGGTTCAAGTCTTCGCCATTCTGACTAAGAATTCTCTGCGCCGCCGCCAGTTCTTCCCAAGCTTCGGGGTTCTGAGACCAGATCAACCGTATTCCGGCCTCAACAATGGTCGGCTCGCCCACGGCCTTGCGGGCCATCCGTTCGGGCCATTGCCAGCTTTCAGGCATGGCGCGGGCGATGGTGCCGGGGAGGATCGACCACAGCAGGATACCAGCGAACAGGCCAGCGCCTGCCATGTGCTGCAATTTGCGGTTCTGTTCTTCAATGGTGCGAGCACGCCCTACCAGTGCGTGCATCTCGGCGGTTGCCTGACGATGGAAGTTTTGGGCCTTCATTAGCTGGTCGCTGTCGTAGCGACGCGAACCTTCGGAGGCGTCGGCGATCTGATCGGCAATCGTCTCGGGGGTGAGCTTCATTGCTGGTTTGCCGCTGATGGCTGACAGGTTTTCGAAGAGCTGCTCCAACTGGCTGGCCATCTGGCCAAGCGTGGCGGTGTAGTCCGGGATTACGATGTCGGCTCGCTCTCTGGCCATGTTCTGGACGGTATGGCGCACCATCGCCATTTCGCCTTCGAGACGGGCGAAGGCTTCCGTTGCGGGATCGCTCTCCGTTACGGCCTCCTGTTCTGGTGCCAACGCTGGCGGTTCCTCGACTTCGAGGTCCAGTTGCACTTCTTCGATGTGGTCGTCTTCCATGTCGTTTCTCCTAGATGCCCACGTCGAAAGCGCGGGTGTGCTCGCGGGTGAGGGTTGCGGTGAGTTCATTGGCGATGCTGCGTTCGGGCTTCGGATCGATGCCGAGTTCGTGGGTCTTGCCGCGCAACAGGCCTTCGACCTGCGGATCGCGTTCAAGCCCCTTCGCCAATTCGTTCTGCTTGGCCGACACGCGGGCAGCGCCTGCGCGGTCGCCCTGCTGGTCAAGCTGCTTGCGCGCTGTGCTCAGTCCCTGCCAGTCGCTGACAAAGCGCTCGGACCTTAGCGCCGGATCGGTGCGCACGGCGGCCTCGCGCAGCATGGCGCGCATCGCCTCCTGAGTCCGCCCGCAAGCGGCCTCTGCGACCAGCTCAGGACGCCGCTCCAGCGCCTTGGCGAGATCGGTGGCGGCATGGGGCCGGATCGCTTCGAGCGCCTTTCCAGCCTTCTCCAGAGCGTCCTTCTGGTGTGGCAGGACGGGCAAGCCCTGGGCCTGCATCGTTCCGATATCGCCAAGCGCGCGGGCATAGCGTTCGACCGCGCGGCGCTGGTCGCATTGTGTGTTCGCCTGCACTGGAATTGGTTCGAGCTGGCGGGCCTGCGGACGGAAGTTCCCGAAGATCGATTTGGCCTTCTCCGGCGCCTGCCGAACCATCTCCATGATCCGTTCGCGGAAGCTGATGCCGCGCAGTTCAGCGAAAGCCTGTTCGGGCTTGTAGTCGCCCGCCATGTCCTTCCCGCGCTCGCGGCTTAGTGTACGGACAAGTTTCGACTGATCGGCACTGTCATCGCGGCCATAATGGAGGGCCAGCCCGTCGCGGTGACGCGACATAGCGACATAGGCGGAATGGCTGTCCATGCCGGGAGTGGCGAGCACATGGGCGCGGTCTACGGTCATGCCCTGCGCCTTGTGGATCGTGGCGGCGTAGCCATGATCGATGTGTGCGTAATCCTTGGTGTCGAAGGCAACCTCGCGGCCATCGTCGGTGCGCACGGCCATGCTTTGCGCGCTGGCTCTTGCGACTGTTCCCAGCGTCCCGTTTTTGACTCCAAGCCCGCGCTCGTTACGCAGGAAGATGATGCGGTCGCCGGATGCAAATTGCCGCTCGCCGCGTGCCGCCTTGATCGTGGCATCTGCCCCAAGCTGCCCCGCCGCGCGCATCTTGCTACGCGCCATGCTGTTCAACTCGCGCACCTCGTCATTGGCGTGCGTAAGTATGATCCGGCTGTCGCTGGGGTTAGTTTGCCGTTCCTGATTCCAGCCCTCGATCAGCGCTGCGCGCGCGATCTCGCGCGTGTCGGCGGCATGGACCATGCCGCGTTCCTCGTAGGTGCGGATCGCTTCGCCCGTGCGACCCGTTGCGAGGTGCCTTGTCGCGTCTTGCTGCCATGCGGAAAGCTGGCGGCGAACCTCGCTGATCTCGACACCGCCGTGGCGCTCGTGGATTGCCCGGAAGGCGGCACCTGCTTCGATGGCCTGGAGCTGTTGTTGATCGCCGACCAGGACCACTTTCGCCGCGGCTTTGGCGGCATGGGAGAGCATGCGCTCCATCTGGCGTGTGCCGACCATGCCCGCTTCGTCGATCACGAGCACGTCGCGGGACGTGAGCTGCTCGCGCCCTTTGCCCCACTGATGCTCTAGGCTGGCTATGGTGCGCGATGCGATACCGGAGCCGTTCTCCAGACCTTCGGCTGCGATGCCAGACAGGGCAGCGCCGTGCACAGTGTACCCCGCGCTTTCCCATGCCTCGCGTGCCACGCCCAGCATCGCGCTCTTGCCAGTCCCGGCATAGCCAACCACCACGGCAAGACCCTTGCTCTTGGTCACATGCTCGAAGGCAGATTTCTGTTCGCCAGAGAGGACTAGGCCGCGCTTTGAAGCGTTGGCGAATGCGGCGTTCCGCAGAATGTCGTTGACCGCGTGACGGTTGCGCTGCGCCATCGCGTCGGCAGCGCGATGCAGGCGCTGTTCGGTCTCGATCATCGCGCGTGAAGTGAAGCGGTCTTGCTCACGTCCATCCTTGCCCAAGGCAATCAAGTCAGGCAATGCGCGCACCGCATTGTACGCCGCGTCGAACTGCTCCTTTCCGTCGCTGTGCCGATGAACAAAGGCGGCAAGATCGCGCTTGGTGAATGTGGCCTGCTGGTGCGTGATGGCATCGAGCGCCAACGCAGGGTTGCCGATGATGCGCTCGCCATTGCGCTGGGCGATGGCGCGGTGCTCTTCGATCCGTTCAGCTTCGAGTCCGCGTCCGCCAATGCGCGAGGCTGCGGGACCGATCTTGTCCTGCGGTTCGAGCGCAATGCCTTGCGCTTCCAGGCTGCGGTGATCGATCCGGGCATCGATGTCGCGTTCCGCGAGCGCGCGATTGACGTGATCGGCCCAGCGCTCGCGCCATTGTTCGACCAGCGCGGTCTTGTTCCAGTCGCGGACCTTTGCGCCAAAGCCATCCTTGGTCACTTCACGCATTGTCAGCATGACATGCGCGTGCGGTTTGGCCTTGCCGTCCTTGCCGATATCCCAATGGACATTGAGATCGGCGATCATGCCTTTCTCAACGAACTCGGCTTTCACGAACTCGCGCGCCAGCTTGACGTTGTCTTTCTTCGACAGTTCGCGCGGCAGGGCGAACTCGACCTCGCGGGCGAGCTGGGCATCCTTGCGCTTCTCGGCGGCCTCAACGGCGTTCCACAGAGTGGCCCGGTCGGCGAAGGCTTCGGGCGCTCCTTTGGGCAGCATCACTTCGGAATGAAGAACGCCTGCCTTGTTGGTGAAATCATGGGTTCTGTCGATCCGCTCGTCGTGCAGCCGCTCGCCTGCACGATAGGCCGCTGCCGCAACGGCACTGCGTCCGCTCGACCTTCCGATGACCTTTGCGCTGAAGTGAAAGATTGCCATGTCGGCAATCCAGTTACACCGCAAAGCCTGCGTCGGCACGACGTATAAGCGCGCCCTCTCATGATAAAATCCTGATCGGGACTAGGCGGTTTCACACTGTCCCGGCGACCTTACTGCATTGGATTACAACCACGATTATCATCACTCCATCGCACCAACGATGGAGACAACACATGCGCAAACCCCGCAATTTTGATTCGGAACTGAGGGCACTGGCCGATAAGGCAAAGCAGTTGAAGGAGCGCCGCGTGCGCGACCTTGGCGCGCTGGTCATGGCAAGCGGAGCCGATGCGCTCGACGCCGAAGTCCTGGCGGGCGCACTGATTGATGCGGCTGCCAACACCGATAAGGCCACCGGGGAGGGCTGGCGCAAGCGCGGTGCGGCCTTCTTTCAGGGCAAGTCACGCGACACTGCGAGCGGACCTCGCCAGCAGCCGGAAGGCACTCTCCCGCTCGATGGCGGCGCGGCATCGGCTTGAGGCGGCAAAGGCACGGACCGACATGCGCGAATGGCAGGTCAAACGCCGCGAACGGACCCGGCAACTGATCGAACTGGGCGGCCTGGTCGCCAAGGCCGATCTGGTCAAACTGACGGACGATGATCGCACTGCACTTTACGGAGCATTCCTCACTGTCGCGGCAAAGCTGCGCGGGCCGGACGGAGCGCAGGCGCTGGTGCTATTCCGGCGCAAGGGCAAGCGGGCGTTTGAAGCGGAGAACTCAGCTCAGTAAGCGCGGGGCGCAACTCCCGTATCTCGACTTTGAAAGGTGCTTCTTCGCATCAGCTTTGCGCCCCAATCCAAGACAAAGCGATCGAAGATCTTGGGTCCTGAAAGTGGACATTTTCGACGGCCATCTCTGACCCAAAATCCTTTGCTGACTACTTGGTAGTAGGCTTGGGCCATGATAGGCAAGGCAGATGTCCGGAAATGTTCTTGATGCGCTCGTTGCAGATGTTCGGGCAGCAGGGCCAAGAGTTGTCCTCTGCGCTCCGCCTGGGTTTCGTAAGCGTAGGCTGCTGAGCGAATTGGTTCGATCAACTGACAATTCTCAAAGCGCGAAGATCTTTGATGCCATCGATCACAGCCGCGATCCGAGGCTCGCCGCAAATCGAATAATTGACGGCGATCCTTCTGTCATTGCGATAGTTGACGTCGATCAGATGGATTCCGGGTATCTTAGTTTGGCGATTGAGCGCCATTCCAGGGACGAGACTGACTCGCAGTGTTACTTGAGCATCGACCCAAGTGGCTCCTTCCCATTGTCGAGACTTCGTGCTGAGAATCTGGTCACCTTCATCGGGCAAGAACAATTGGCGCTGTCAGAATCCGAGTTGCGCTCTGGATTGAGTGGCATTGGCCGTAAGGTAGATCGAGAGCGCATTGCTCGGTTGTCCGGAAATTGGCCGGTGGCTTTCGAGTTGCTTTTGAATTTCTTTCAAGGTGCGAACGTCAACGAGTTGGATATCGCCGATGCTGACTTGCTTCGAGCTAGCGGAATGTTCGAATTCATCGATCAGCATTTAGCCCCACTCATCTCGACCAAGGATTGGAATTCACTCACCCGGGCATCGCTATTGAGTGATCCATCTATCTCCTCATTGCAGAATGCTGAAAGAGATGATCGGACATTGTCATCATTGGCTCAACGGCTCGCTGGATTGGTCAACCAAAAAGGAAGGTTGTTCGAAATCGCTCCCGCTCTCAGAGCTTACTGCCTTGATCGCTCGATAGCAGAGGATCCAACTGCACACCGGCAGACCATGCTCGAAATGGCGGATCTATGTTCCTCTGCCGGCCAGTTAACCGATGCAGCGCGGCTTGCCGCTGAAGCAGGCAGTCCTGAGCGAATAGCTTCCTACGCCGAAGCGCACGGTGCCCTGTTGATATGGGTGCTTTGTGGCTTCTCGAATGTGCAGGCCTTTGTTGATTTCGCGGGCGAAGACGTAGTCGCGCCATCTCCTATGTTGAGGATGATGCGCTGCATCGTTGATCTCAAGCTTGGCCATATCAATCATGCGGAAGCTGAGCTGAAGAAGCTGGCAAGCGATTCCGAGATTGTTGCAAGCATGGAGAAAGAGATCGAGATCGTAAGGGTAACCCTCCTTGTCTACGGGTGCTCTCTCGCGCGGCAAAACGATCTTGAATTGCTTGCCGGGATGCTTACCGAAGACAATGCAGAGCCTGCCTGGCAAACCTTTCTAAACACTTTGAGCCTTGTCCTAAATGCCCAAAGGGCAAGGTTTCCCAAAGCCGCTGTCGATCTGCGCGAAGCCCGCCGATACGCCGAAAGTGCAGGATCTAGCTACAACTTGATGTTCTTGCACCTGCATGAGGCGGCGATGGAATTGGCTCAAGGCATGCCAACTGCCGCACGCAGAAATGTTTCGATTGCTCGGCGGGCATGGAGAGATGAGTTCTGTGATGATGTTGGCGTCGAGACTGTCATTTCCGCACTAACCGCTTCTATCGAGTATGAGACCGGCCGATTGACCAGTGCCCGAAGTGCGCTAAGGAAATCAGCATATCGGATGCCAGAAGCCGAGGCATGGTTTGACATCTACTGTGCCGCCTACGAGCCCATGGCCCGGCTTCATCTCCGAAGCAGTGGGCTTGATTCCACCATTGAGATGCTTGCGAATGAACAGGCAAAGCTACGGTCTCGTGGCCTAGACCGGGTTGCCAGATTGCTCAGCGGGCTAGCTGTTTGCTTGGCGGGCGAAAGCAGCCTGACGCAGGAATCTGACTTGCCGCTACCGCGTTTCAAGATCGAACAAGATGATCCCTATTGGAGCTGGCAAGAGCGCGAGACCTACACATTGGCGAGAGCGCACCAAAGCATCGCCAAAGGGAAGATACCAGAAGCATTGAAGTTTCTCGCCAAGCGCTGTGCGGAAGCCGAAAGGCTTGGCCTGAGGCGCTCGCAGATGCGCTATCAGACACTTGAGTTCGTGCTGCTCTCGCGGATGGGCGATGATCAAGCAAAGCAGTTGCTGCGCAAGCTCCTTACCGACGGAACCGAGACTGGTATCTATCGACATCTGGCCGATTTCGCCGGAAGAGACATTAGGCACATGGCTGGCGAAGTTAGAGGCTCGCTTGGATTGAACCCTGCCGAATCCAAGTTTCTTGCCAGGATCGTCGGGGAGAATGTTAGCCTCAAGAACGCATCCGACGCACATCTGTCCGATAGAGAGTCTGAAGTCCTCATGGCGCTAGCACAAGGCGGATCAGACAAGGAACTGGCACGACAGCTTGGCATTTCGGATAATGGTGTCCGCTATCATTTGAAGAATGTTTTTCGTAAGTTGCAGGTGCATGACCGGCTCTCGGCTGTCGCCATTGCGCGCGATCGAAATCTAATCTGAAGCCCAGGGCTACCAATATCGGTAGTTTTATCAAACGCGAATCATGGCGGCACTACCGAGTAGCAGGCGCAGCCTACTGACAGACCGAATTGCCGTTCATCTCTCTCCTTGCTTGTCTGAGCTGCAAGCCATTGGGGAGAATGGATTTGAGAATTGGTGTCGACGTTGGCGGTACAAATACCGACGCTGCCTTGCTCTCGGGAAAGCAGGTGCTGGGCAGCGTCAAGCGCCCAACCACCGGAGATGTCAGCTCGGGAATCTCAGACGCAATTGCCGCATTGATCGAGGATTGCGGGGTTTCAGCTGATCGCATCGATGCGGTCATGATCGGCACAACCCATTTCACCAACGCTTTCGTACAGCGTCGTGAACTCGTTCCCGTGTATGCGATCCGTCTTGGTTTTCCTGCCGGTCGCGGCATCCCGCCGTTCTCTGCCTGGCCGGATGATCTCAGAAGCGCGGTCTGTGGCGGCCGAACGATGGTGGCCGGAGGATTTGAATTTGACGGTCGCGAGATCGGCGCGCTTGATGAGGCTACGATTGCCACGGCTGTCGATGAAGCGAAAGAGATGGGGCTCACCCAGATCGCCGTCTCCTGTATGTTCAGCCAACTTAATGCTGCGCATGAGCAGCGCGCGGCAGAGTTGATCGCAGATATTGATCCCAAGCTGGAGGTGTCCCTATCCAGCGAACTTGGCCGCGTGGGTCTGCTGGAACGCGAGAACGCCGCCATTATGAATGCCAGTCTCAGGCCGCTCGCCAAGCAGATCACGGCGGCATTCAACAAAGCGCTGACTGACCTAAATATCACAGCCCCATTCTTCATCAGCCAAAACGACGGCACTTTAATGAGTGCCGATCACATGCAGAAGTATCCGGTTCTCACATTCGCTGCTGGTCCAACCAACTCGCTGCGAGGCGCTGCATGGCTTACGGGCGCGAGTGACGCGATAGTGGTCGATATCGGCGGCACGACTTCCGATATCGGCGTCCTCGTTTCAAACTTTCCGCGCCAGTCATCTGTTCACGTTGATGTCGGTGGTGTTCGGACCAATTTCCGAATGCCCGACGTTTTGTCGATCGGTCTTGGTGGTGGCAGTGTAGTGCGCAAGCAGGATGACCGGATCACAGTTGGCCCGGATTCCGTTGGCTACAAGCTCCACACCGAAGGCCTAATCTTCGGCGGCCAAACGTTGACTACCAGCGATATCGCTGTGGCTTCAGGGCACGCCGAGTTTGGTGACCGCGCGAGGGTCGCTGAGCTTTCGAAGGATCTGGTCGCAGGCGCACAAGCAGCCATTCTGGCCATGCTCGAAGAGGCAATTGACCGCATGAAGACTGCATCGGGCGATGTTCCGATGATCCTTGTCGGTGGCGGTTCGGTGCTGGTTGACGAAAAGCCGCGAGGCGTTTCGGAAATGCTTAGGCCCGAACATGCTGGTGTCGCCAACGCGATTGGGGCGGCGATTGGGCAGGTAAGCGGGGAGGTAGATCGCATCTACGCCATTACGGACGACGAAAGCCGAAAGAACGCGCTTTCGGATGCCGAGAATCAGGCAGTCGAGCAGGCCGTCGCTGCGGGCGCTGACAGGTCGTCGATCGAAACCGTGAACATCGAAGCGGTACCACTTCAATATTTGCCAGGCGGGGCAACCCGCGTTGTGTGCCGCGTCGTCGGCGATCTGGCGATGGGGGAATGAGGCCGATGGTTAGCGAAATAAATCTCGACAACATTGAGCAACTCGCAATTGGCTCTTCCTTTCTTGGTACTGGCGGCGGCGGTGACCCTTACCTTGGGTCCCTGCTTTGTCGTGAAGCCATTGCCAGGCATGGTCCGGTCCCTGTGATCGCTGTCGATGACCTGAAGGATGAGGACAGCGTCTTTGTAGCAGCCGCCATGGGGGCGCCTACAGTCATGATCGAAAAGCTCTATTCGATAGAGGATCAGGACAGGGCGGTTCGCGCTCTGGAAAAATACCTTTCACGCGAAGCCACCGCAATTATCTCTGCAGAGATTGGTGGTTGCAATTCAATGATGCCGGTCGCCTATGCGGCGATGCGTGGGCTGCCGATAGTCGATGGCGACGGAATGGGGCGCGCCTTTCCGCAGTTGCAGATGACCAGCTTCAATATTGAGGGGGTGGCGACCTCTCCCATGACCATTGCAGACGAGCACGGAAACTCGGTGCTTTACCAGACAAATTCGGGATTGAAGGCTGAAGAACTTGCCCGTCCTGTGGTGGCCGCAATGGGCGCTAGCGTCTGCATGTCTTGCTACCCAATGACGGGTACCGAAGCACGACGCGCTGTAATTCCAAAAACGCTCTCCGGTGCCGTTGAGATAGGCGAGGCTGTTTCCGGAAAAGGTTGGATTGACCATCCGCTCGATCGGTTGATCAAGGCATTGCGCGACCATGACTATTATCGTGATGCAGCGGTCATATTCAGCGGAAAAATTACTGGGCTTGAGCGTGACACGAGCAAGGGTTGGGTCTTCGGGACCTGTACGATCAGGCAGCTTAACGGTACAAGCGAAGCACAGCTGCAATTCCAGAACGAGAATCTCGTCGTGCACGTTGATGGCAAGTTGCGGTGCGTCGTGCCTGATCTGGTGACCATCGTTGATGCCGAGACAGGCCATGCAATTCCAACTGAACGACTTGCCTATGGCCAGCGTGTTGCAGTCGTCGGCTGTAGTGCGCCGCCCATGCTTCGAACCGAGCGAGCACTGAAGGTTGTTGGGCCTCAGTGCTTCGGTCTCAATGATCCCGCCACGCCCATCGCCAACTTGATCGAGGACCTCCTGTAATGCGCATTCACCTTATCACACCGGTAATAACCGAGGGCATCCGAACGCTTGACGACGTGGCCTCACTAATGAGCGATGAGCTCGAAATTACGCAGTCGTTGATCAAGACGGGGCCTGCATCGATCGAGAGCGAGTTCGACGAAGCGCTTTCTGTGCCTGGCATCATTGCAGAAGCCATCAAGGCAGAACGCGAAGGAGCGGATGCGATCATAATCGATTGCATGGGCGATCCGGGAATGAAGCCAGTCCGTGAAGTGGTCTCGATTCCTGTTATCGGCCCGTCCGAAATGGCGATGCACCTTGGTGCCATGCTGGGACACAGATTTAGCGTCGTAACAGTGTTGGATTCCGTGGTTCCGATGCTGGAGAATTTGGCCAAAGTCTACGCGGTCAAGGACAAGCTTGCATCGGTCCGCGTCATCAACATTCCTGTTTTGGAGCTTGAGGCGGCACCTGACCGGCTATTCTCCGAATTGGCCGAGGCATCGATTGCAGCGGTTGAAGAAGATGGTGCTCAGGCGATTGTCCTTGGGTGCACTGGCTTTCTTGGTTGCGCCCAATCCATTTCACAGGCGCTCAAGGCCAAGGGCATCGAACTTCCAGTCATCGACCCCATTCCAACAGCCGTTTGCATGGCAGCGGGAATCGTTCGTGCGGGACTGACTCATAGCAAGCGCACATATGCATTGCCGCGAGCCAAGGAATTGGCCGGCTTTCCAGACATTTCAATCTAGGTTCGAGGGAGGAACAAATGTTCAATCAACTGATGCGTGGCGTAAGCCGATACTCAATGCTGGCTGCCGGGATTGCTTGTGCAGCTCCGGCGCTGGCCCAGGATGCGGATCAGGGCGCGACAGGCCCCGTGATCGACGAGATCGTTGTGACCGCTCAGAAGCGTTCGCAGCGGCTCGACGATGTAGGCGTCACGATCAATGTCTTGACGGGCGAAGATCTGAAGGCAGCTGGTACTGAATCTCTCGTCGATCTCGCCGGGATTACGCCAAATGTTCAGATCAAGAATGTGCTTGCGAACAGTATCGTGAATGTCAGCATCCGCGGCATTGGCCTCAACGACTATGCCGTGAACAACAACCCGGCTGCCGGGGTCTATGTCGATAATGTCTATCTTGTATCGCCCGCGATGCTGTCTTTTGGACTTTTCGATGTCGACCGCGTCGAGGTCCTCAAAGGTCCACAGGGCGATCTCTACGGCCGCAATACCAACGCTGGTGCGATCAACATCATCAGCCGCAAGCCGTCCGATGTCGCTGAAGCCAGTCTGTCGGTTGGATATGGCCGGTACAACAGCTTTAACGCTGAAGGAGCGATTGGCGGCCCGATCGGCGATTCTATCTCTGCAAGGCTTGCCTTGGAGACCGTCCAGCAAAGCTCTGGCTGGCAGACCAATTATGTTACTGGTGGGAGCGTGGGCGACACCGATCGTATGAATGGTCGGCTTCAACTGGATTGGCAGGCGAGCGATAGTCTCAATTTCCTGCTCAGCGCTCACTACGGCTACAACAACTCCGATGTACTGCTTTACAAAGCAGATAACATTCTGACCACCGAGGAAGACGCATTCGCTAGCGAGCCACGGACTGCTGGCGCTGGCAACGATCCTCGAATGAAGCTGCGCTCTTCTGGCGTATCTCTCACCGCAAATTGGGAAATCGCGCCTGACGTTACGCTCACTTCGATCAGCGCCTACGAGCACTTTAGCCGTTTGCACCGTGAGGATACTGACGGCACTTCTCTCAGCTATCTCGATAGTACATACGACAACGAGATCGATCAGTACTCGCAAGAGCTCCGGATTGCCTACAGCGGCGATGGATTGGAACTAATTTTCGGCGGTTACTTCTCGAATGACGAAGTGCTTACTCGCGATGAATTTTTCTCGCCTGACCTGCTGCCATTGTTCGGGCTGGCCGGTCTGGAAATTATCGGTAACTCATATCGTCAAGAGACAGATGCATATGCGGCATTTGGTCACGCCGAAGTTGAGCTGGCTCCTCAAGTCACGTTGATTGGCGGGCTTCGCTATACCGAAGAAAGCAAAGACTTCGATCAGGCCACGACTTTCCTCTGTGCTGCCGGGGTATGCTCCGATGTGTTTGCACCGGTCGCCAATGAATTCTCGACCTCTAACGTCTCAGGCAAGATTGGTTTGAACATTCAGCTGGCTGACCGCACATTGCTGTATGGCAGCATCAGCCGTGGCTTCAAATCCGGAGGTTTCCAGGGCCAGCTGACATTTGACCCCGCCGCCCTACAGCCTTTCGATGACGAGAAGCTCACTGCATACGAATTGGGTATCAAGAGCCGGATCGCACCGAACATTCAGTTCAATGCCGCTGTCTTTCACTATGACTACAGCGACCTGCAGATCTACGGTCCATTGTTCGACTCACCGGTGGGTGTGCTGTTTGGTATCGCCAACGTAGGTGATGCTCGGGTCAACGGCGCGGAAGCAGACATTTGGTGGCGACCAACAGATGGTCTCGACCTGAAATTCGGCATTGGTGCGATAGATACAAAGGTAACCCGTTCGATCGTCGCAGGCGTGGCTGAGGGCAGTGTTTTGCCCAATTCGCCAGAGCTCACCCTCAATGGCCTTGCTCGTTACGAGTGGAACCTATCTGACGATATGGCGGCGGATATTACGCTTTCAGGAAAATATCAGAGCAAGACGCGTTTCGACGTTGTTCGTGCACCGGATGAAGCGATTGAAGGCGGGTATTTCGTTGGCAATGCAGAAGTCGGCTTCTCCTTCAATGAAAATTGGCGACTGGCAGTGTGGGCCAAGAATATCTTCGACAAACTGTACCGCACTCAAGCGCTCAACACGAGTGTAGGTTGGACCTCGCATTTCGGCCCGCCACGGACATTCGGCGTGAGCCTGTCATACGAGATGTAGGCCCGAGCCCAACGCGTTAGCTTTCTGCAGTCAGATCGGCCTAAGTTCACGCAGCGAGGTTGGGGTGTGGGCGGAGTCCACACCCCAATTTCCTTTGTACAAAATCCCATTACCGACCCTGCTGGGCATAGCTCCGATGCTCACCCGCAGCAAACGACGAGAACCATAGCGTTCTTAGAAAGCCCCATTTGATCACAACGGATTCCGCCATGAAATTCATCCGCTTGTCACACCGGAATCCAACACGGTGTGACTCAATTGCTGAGGCGATATCCCGCCCCGGCTTCGGCAGCCAATTCACCGATCACATGGTCGTAATCGAGTATGATGCGAACAATGGAGGATGGCACTCAGCGATCGTTGGCCCTCGACAGCCGCTCTTGATCGATCCTGCAGCTGGTGTCTTGCACTACGCGCAGGAGATATTTGAAGGGCTGAAGGCTTACAGACATTCTGATGGCGGTATCGCCTTGTTTCGGCCTCTGGAGAATGCGCGGCGATTTAATGCCTCGGCGAGGCGATTGGCGATGCCCGAAATTCCTGAGAAACTGTTTCTCAAGTCACTACAGGAGCTAGTTGAAGTCGATAAGAATTGGGTGCCGGAAGCAACCAATGGTACACTCTACCTTCGACCGTTCATGATCGCGACCGAGGCGTTTCTGGGGGTTCGGCCCGCAACGAAATATAAGTTCGTTGTCATCGCTAGTCCTTCAGGAAACTATTTCCGATCGGGCGAATCAACGATCAACATCTGGGTGTCGGATTACACTCGCGCCGCGCCTGGCGGAACAGGGGAAGCCAAGTGTGGCGGCAACTATGCTGCCAGTCTCGTTCCAACGGGCGAAGCATTTAGTCATGGATATGACCAGGTCATGTTCCTTGATGCAGTTGAGCGCAAATGGATCGAAGAGTTGGGTGGTATGAACCTCTTCTTTGTCTTCGCCGATGGCCGCATACTTACACCGCCACTCGGCGGGACAATCCTCGCTGGCATTACGCGCGATAGCCTGATCTCTTTGCTTCGTGATATGGGGCACGAGGTGATTGAAGATCGCTATTCGATCGCCAATCTAAAGAGAGATGTCAGATCAAATGCTTTGGTCGAGGTTATCGCCTGCGGGACTGCGGCAACTGTAACCTCGGTCGGACGGGTAAAGAGCTCCAAGTACAATATTGTAATCGGTTCAGAATCGGCGGGCCCCGTCGCCAAAGCAGCTCGAGACAAGCTCATCGCGATTCAAACCGGTGAAGCGTCCGATAGTTTTGGCTGGGTGATGAGGATTGGAAACGCAAGCTAGTCGATAGCGAAGAAAGCCAGTTTTGCGTTCTTTCTTCTGATCCAATTCAGCGTTTTTAAGCTCATTTCCGTAGTGTGTTCCAAGTGGAGATACTGGAATTGAAAGCAGACATCGCGCTTCCGGCCCAGTTTCAGTCATTGCGGGCGGCCAGGTTCGACAGCAGAAATTCTTTCGCCCCATGAAAATGGGGAAATCAGCAAGGATCGGGATAGCAGTGCATTCTCAACTCGATTCGCGCAGATTCTGGTGCCGCTGGAGCGGAATAGGTCCTTACCGTCGCAATTTCGCGCGCGTGGGTCACGAATTCGCGCTGGGCGCGAAAATTTTCAGAACCAACAGCTGTTGAGTAGTTCGTCTGAAAAGGTCTCGGACTGTCCAGAGCCGTTCCAAATCGTGAAAATCGTTGAAGATTTGCCCGAATTCCAATTCGGTCTCACCCTTGCGTTGCGCCAAAAAGTTCTCATTATGTTCGGTGGAGGGGCTGCCAATGTCAATGTGAGAACGCCCAATGTCCAATACTGAACGCATCATCCGCTTGAAGACCGTGCTCGACCGCACCGGCCTTTCCCGCTCCACCATCTATCGCAAAATCGCTGAGGGCACATTTCCTTCGCAAGTGAAGATCAGCGTGCATGGCGCTGGCTGGCATGAGTCTGCCATAAATCGTTGGATCGCCGATCCCGTACACTATCGTGAAGAGGAACCGGCTGAATGAGCAACCAGCGACCAGTCGAGCCGATCTGCGTCAGGGTCAATGACGCTGCCCGCATGATCGGTATTGGGCGCACAAAACTCTACGAGCTGATCTCAAGTGGCGAACTCGAAACGGTCAAGATCGGCAAGGCAACGCGTATCACGACAGCCAGTTTGCACCGGCTGGTGGAGCGGCATCGAGCATTGAACTGACCAGGCCGCGAACTCGCAATTGGACAGTGTCAGAACGTGCTATTATGTTGCGATTAGGCGCTCCGCGAACCGCCCATTTATTCAGCTTCTCGGCCAAAACGCTGAACCGAACCACCGTTAAATGAACGAAAATGTGGGGGAGAGTGTGGGGGAAGGCCTGCATTTGTTCCAAGAACAGGATTGATATCAAAGCGTTATTTTGACGGTTCGATTCAAGCCCTGCCACCACCGCCATTGGCTACATCCCGCAACGCATCGCTGGTTTTCGGGCCGTCATCAGCCCGCCAGTTCTTCGAGCTCTCGTCTGTCCCGCAAAACGATCTCCCGGCGGGAGGGGGTGTCGATCAGGCCTGCGCTGCGCAGGCGCGATAGCTGGCGGCTGACCGTTTCGATGGTCAGGCCGAGCACGTCGG
>NZOF01000050.1 GCA_002695185.1 Erythrobacter sp. | reverse complement strand
GGATCGCCGCGGCGGGCCAGTTCGATATAAAGCCGGCCGGGGAACAAGCTCTCCAGCTTTTCCAGCATGACCAGCGCGTGACTTGCCTGTCCTTCTGCCAGCAGGCGGGTTACTGCGCCCTCGCTGGCCCCTGTCAGAGCGATCAGGCCATCGGTGCGGCCTTCCAAATCCTTTAGCGCGATATGCGGTTCGTATTCGAGCGGACGGTCGAGATGGGCCTTGGAAACGAGATGGCAGAGATTGTCGTAACCTGCCTCGCTCTGAGCATAGAGCGGAAGATAATCGACCTGTTTGCCTTCATCGTCACGTGCAATGCCCAGCAGGCTGCCGGTAATCGGCTGGATGCCTTCTGCCTTGCAGGCATTGGCGAACATGACCGCGCCATAGAGGCCATTGCGGTCCGCCATGGCAATGGCCGGAAAGCCGCGTTCCTTGGCGAGCTTCGCCATCGCCTTCGGGTCGATCGCCCCTTCGAGCATCGAATAGGCCGAGAGCACGCGAAGGGGGACGAAAGGCTTGTAGGGCATCCCGGCAAAATAGGTTTCTGCGCGCCAATCTCAAAGGGGCGCGGCGAGGTTATTCTCCACAGGCCGTGGAGAAACTCAGTCTTCTTCGGAGACCGCGATTTTCCGTCGGGTGTCGCGAATGGTGGACCAGGCCCCGTAGGCGACCAATGCGGCCAGGAATATCCATACCCAGACGGGGATATTGCGCCCGGCAATCGCGAGATAGAGATAGGCGGATACGAAGAAAAATCCGGCCAGCATCGTCGGCAGAACCGTCGATCGTCCCGCCCTCGCCCGCTTCACGAGCCAGGCAATCGAGGCGAGGAAGAAAGGGATGGCGCCGACATAGATTGCGCCAAAGATATACGGGTTCACGCCATATTGCTCGCCGAGCGAGAGGAACCACTGGTTGAGATCTGCCAGCATGGTTCAGAGCAGTTTTTCGATATCGCCGGCGATGGCCGCCGGGGCATCGGTCGGACCGTAACGCTTCACCACACTGCCTTCGCGGTCGATCAGGAACTTGGTGAAGTTCCACTTGATCGCCTTGGACCCCATCAAGCCGGGCGCTTCACGCTTCATCCAGTCGAACAGCGGACTGGCATCGGCACCGTTCACATCGATCTTTTGCATCAGGGGAAAGGTCAGGCCGAAGTTTACCTTACAGAATTGTTCGATATCCTCCGCGCTGCCCGGTTCTTGGCCACCGAACTGGTTGCAAGGGAAGGCCAAGACTTCGAAGCCTTGGGCCGCATAATCCTGATATAGCTTTTCCAGCCCGTCATATTGCGGTGTAAAACCGCACTTGCTGGCCGTGTTGACCACCAGCAGCACCTTGCCGAGCTTCTCCTTAAGGTCGAGTGTGTCGCCCTTGTTGGTTTCAACGGAGAAGTCGGCAATGGTGGTCACTGGCTGGATCCTTATGCCGTCAGGCGGCCGGGAAATCGCTGCGCTGCGACAGTTCGGCGATTTCCGGAGCGTGATATTCGCGGTCACCCAGCTTTTCGATGTAATAGGCCGAACGCTCGTCTTCGGGCATAAGCATCATATGGCGAACGAGTTCGGCAAAGGAGCCAGAGCGCAGCCCCTTGGCACCATCGAGCACGCCGTCATTGTCATCCTTGCGATGCAAAGATGCGCGGTCATCCCATTGAATCCCCCGGCGATGGCATTCGTCGCCTTTGTAGGTACTGGGGTGGTCGGTCATTCAATAAAACTCCTTTTTCGCCCTAACGTGCGAAGGGCGCTTCGGGTCCACTATCCAAGAACGCCTTCGTGCAGACGGACCACACGGTCCATCCGCGCCGCCAAGCGTTCGTTATGCGTCGCGATCAGGGCAGCGCTACCTTCGCCCCTGACCAACGACAAGAACTGTTGGAGAACCTTGTCCGATGTCGCCTCGTCGAGATTGCCGGTAGGTTCGTCGGCGAGAACGAGATCGGGCCGATTGGCCAAACCGCGCGCAACGGCCACGCGTTGCTGCTCACCACCAGAAAGCTGGCTGGGCCGATGATCGAGCCTGTGGCCAAGGCCGAGAGCCGTCAATAATTCCTCGGCGCGCAGCTCTGCATCGGCACGCAGTTTACCGGCAACGAGCTGCGGCAGGATCACATTTTCCCGCGCATCGAAATCGGGCAGGAGGTGATGGAACTGATACACGAAGCCAAGATGATCGCGGCGCAGTGTCGTGCGCGCGTTGGCATCGCTTTTCTCGGCGGAGTTGCCGGAGATCAGGATTTCGCCGCCGAAGCCTCCCTCGAGCAGGCCCACGGCCTGAAGCAAAGTCGACTTACCCGAACCCGAAGGCCCTAGCAGCGCGACGATTTCGCCGGGCATGATATCGAGGTTCACGCCGCGCAGCACGTCGATGCGCACCCCGCCCTGTTCGAAACTGCGGGTCAGCCCGCGAAGCTGGACGACGGGATTATTCATAACGCAGGACCTGTACCGGATCGGTGCTGGCGGCTTTCAACGCCGGATAGAGCGTCGCAAGGAAGCTCATGATCAGCGCAAGGCCCACGATCATGGCGATTTCCACCGGATCAGGCTTGGAAGGAATGGTGCTGAGGAAGCGGACCTGCGGATCCCACAAATCGGCCCCGGTCAGCCAGCTGATGGCGGTAACGATCTGTTCGCGGAAGCCGAGCACCAATGCGCCGAGGATCAACCCGGCGATGGTGCCGATAGCGCCCACGGTGAAGCCGGTTGTGACAAATATCTTCGTAAGGCTGCGCCGGGTGGCGCCCATGGTGCGCATGATGGCAATATCCCGGGTCTTGGCTCGGACAAGCATCACAAGGCTGGAGAGGATGTTGAATGCGGCCACTAGAACCATGAAGCTCAGGGCAAAAGCCATGGCGGCACGTTCCACCTGAAGCGCTTCAAACAGCGTTGAATTGATGGTCTTCCAGTCGCGCACCACTGCCCTGCCGGCCAGCGATTGTTCCACCGGTGCAAGGATGTCCTCAACCTTGTCGGGATCGGTTACCTTCACCTCGATCATGCCGATCGTATCGCCGATCAGCAGCAGGGTCTGCGCATCCTGCATGGGCATGACGACGAAGGCACCGTCATAGTCATACACCCCGACTTCGAAAATCGCCGCGACTTCGTATCCGACCTGGCGCGGGACCGTCCCGAACGGCGTGGAGCGGCCTTGCGGGTTGATGATGGTGATTGTGTCGCCCACGCGCGCACCGATATTCTCGGCAAGGCGAACACCGATGGCGACCTTGCTCGCCCCCGGCTGCAGCGCATCGATATTGCCGGCGACCACCTTCTCGCCCAGTTCGTTAATGTCGGCAGGCGTGTTGCCGCGCACCAGGATCGCCTCGACCCTACCATTGAAAGTCGTCAGCAGCGGCTGTTCGATGAGAGGAGACGCTTCGGTGACGCCGGGTGTGTCCTTTACTTCCTGAAGAACGGCTTCCCAATCGTCGAGCCGTCCGCCGTATGCCTGCACGATCGCATGGCCGTTCAGGCCCACGATCTTGTCGAGCAATTCGGCCCGGAAACCGTTCATCACGCTCATCACGATCACCAGCATGGCGACCGAGAGCATGACGACGGTAATCGATATACCGGCGACGAGCGCAATGAAAGCCTCGCTCCTGCCCGGAAGCAGATAGCGTTTGGCAATGGTCCGTTCGAAAGGTGAGAGCAGCAAGGCGGTCCCGATGAAATGGTTCGCAGATAGGATATCTCGTGGAGGGGGCGTTTAGGCAGAGATTTCTGGCGGCGCAATGAATGGCTGCAAAATCTTGTCCGCAAACCGGCGCACAAACCTTGTAATCGCGCCGTAACATCGCCATTGGAGCCGCACTCAGTCACCATCGCGGACAGCACCATGAATTGCACCCACCCCTTCCTCGATGCGGATGGCGATAAGCTGCGCGAAGAATGCGGCGTTTTCGGCGCCATCAACGCAGCAGATGCCGCCGCCGCGACCGCGCTCGGCCTACACGCCCTGCAACATCGGGGGCAGGAAGCCGCCGGGATCGTTGCCTGGGACGGGGTCGAATTCCGCACCCGCCGCGGCCTTGGCCATGTTGCCGAAAACTTTTCCTCGCAGGAGGCGATCGCGGAACTGCCCGGCCACATGGCTGCCGGACACGTGCGCTATTCGACCACTGGCGGATCGGGCCTGCGCAACGTGCAGCCGCTTTACGCCGATCTGGCGAGCGGTGGCTTTGCCGTCGCGCATAATGGCAATATCTCAAACGCGGGCACGCTGCGGCAGGAACTGGTCCAGCGCGGGGCGATCTTCCAGTCGACCTCCGACACCGAAGTCATAATCCATCTCGTGGCGACAAGCCGCTATCCCACGATCGTCGACCGTCTGGTCGATGCGCTGCGCCTGCTCGAAGGGGCCTATGCGCTGATCGTGATGACCCCCGAAGGCATGATCGCCTGCCGCGATCCGCTCGGTATCCGTCCGCTGGTCATGGGCAAGATGGGCGATGCGACCGTATTCGCGAGCGAAAGCGTCGCATTCGACGTGGTCGGTGCTGAAATGGTCCGTGAAGTCGAACCAGGCGAACTGATCAAGGTCGATTACGACGGCAATGTCGATTCGCTGCACCCCTTCGGCAACCACTCACCGCGCCCCTGCATTTTCGAACACGTCTATTTCAGCCGCCCGGACAGCTTTTTCGCGGGCCGCAGCGTTTATGAGGCGCGCAAGGCGATCGGCGCCGAATTGGCCAAGGAAACCCCGGTCGAAGCCGATCTGGTCGTTCCGGTGCCTGATAGCGGCGTGCCGGCAGCCATCGGCTATGCCCAAGAAGCGGGCATCCCCTTCGAACTCGGGATCATCCGCTCGCACTATGTCGGACGGACTTTTATTCAGCCTTCGGACGGTGCGCGTCATGCAGGGGTGAAACGCAAGCATAACGCCAACCGCAATCTGGTGGCAGGCAAGCGCATCGTGCTGATAGACGATTCCATCGTGCGCGGCACCACTTCCATGCAGATCGTGGAGATGATGCGGGATGCTGGTGCAAAGGAAGTGCACTTCCGCGTCGCCAGCCCGCCGACTGCGCATAGCTGCTTCTACGGCGTCGACACTCCCGAACGCAGCAAGCTGCTCGCCGCGCGCATGGATGTCGAGCCGATGCGCGAATTCATCAAGGCCGACAGTCTGGCCTTCGTTTCAATCGACGGCCTATACCGCGCGGTTGGCGAAAAGCCGCGGGTCAAGGAATGTCCGCAGTTCTGCGACGCGTGCTTCACGGGCGATTACCCCACCTCACTGACGGATCTCGCCAAGCGCGAAGACAAGCAAGCCGAACTCGCCTTCCCGGCTGAAAAGGTCGCCTGAGATGACGAAAGCTCTCGAAGGCAAACTTGCGCTTGTCACGGGCGCCAGCAAAGGCATCGGCGCCGCCACCGCGGTGGCGTTCGCAGAGGCCGGTGCGCATGTCGTGCTCACGGCGCGCGATGTGCGGGCGCTGGAAACGGTCGAGGACCGCATCCACGAAGTTGGCGGCGCATCCACCATCGCGCCGATAGATCTTGGCGAAAGCGATGGCATCGCCCGCCTCGCTTCTGCCATCGCCGGGCGCTGGGACAAACTCGACTATCTGGTAATCTCGGCTGCCTATATGCCGACTTTGTCGCCCGTAACCCAAATCGACGGCAAGCAGTTCAGCCAAGCTGTCACGACGAATCTTCTCGCGACACAATCGCTTCTGGCGAATTTCGATCCGCTGCTGAAGCGCGCAGATGCCGCACGGGTCATCGGCCTGACCAGCAGCGTGGGCGAAGCACCGCGCGCCTACTGGTCGGCTTACGGCGCGACCAAGGCCGCATTCGATAATCTGCTTGATGCCTATGGGCAGGAAGTCGAAAAGATCAGCAAGGTTCGCGTGGCAACCATCGATCCGGGCGCAACCCGCACGGCAATGCGCGCCAAGGCCTATCCGGGGGAAGATCCGGCGACGGTCAAGCCGCCAGAAGACGTTGCCAAGCGCATCGTGGATCTGGTTGTGAACGATTTCGCCACACGGCACCGCGAGCGGATCGACTGACGCATTAACCCTGTCCTGCAACGATTCCTTAAATCGGTTCTGCGACATTGCCCGAAATTACATCACGCCTGCTTTGCGTGATACCTCATTTGCATCCAGGGCAAAGGAACGTTGCACATGACCTACCAGACGCGAGATAGCTATTCGTTGGCTGCGCAGGAAGATCGCAGCGCGCCACGAACGAAGATCACCATCCCCGGCCAGCTTCGTGCCAGCGGTGGACGCGCGTTCCAGACAGTCATTCATGACCTCTCGATGTCAGGATTTTCGGCTGCGGCAATCAATCGCATGCATGAAGGCCAGATGTGCTGGCTGACCTTGCCCGGGCTCGAATCGCTTCAGGCGCAGGTCGTGTGGTGGGAAAACTGCATGGTCGGATGCGCCTTCAGCGAATTGCTGTCGCCCATCGTGCATGACAACATTCTTGCCCGCTATAGCGGCGCAGCGGCTTATCGCCCTTACTGAGTAACCTAAGCAGGGCGCTACGCGTCTCGCGGGGCCCATATTCACTCAATTGCAGAGCCTACTACCCATTGGATGCCCGCCGGTCATCTCGGATGCAGCGATCAGCAAGGATTGGGACTTTCTTCTGACCAAGTAGATCTGGCCGGTTGTAGAGAACTGCGTACTCGAGACTCTCCCAGTTTCTAAGAGCGGTGATGGCCCTCGGCCAACCGAGTGAGAAGACATGCTAGCACTGTCCGGACCTCCTGGCTGCGGCAGAGCTTAGTATATTGCTTGGCGAAGAACGTAGCCCGATAAGTCCGCAGTTCGGTTTTGCTGTTCGGGGAAGCTAGAAAATGTTCCTTCAGAAAACGCGAAAAGCCGGGGCGGCGGCCAAGAAGGCGACGCGCGCACCGGCTTTCCGTGTATTCGGGAACGCCGGGGGACAGTCCGGCATAACCTGCGGTTGGGAACGAGGAACCGCAAGCGTTCCCGCTTGAAGGGATGTGATCAGTCTTCCGCGTCCGGGCCTGTCATCATCTCTTCGGCGACCTCGTCGGTTTTGCCGCGAATCGCAGCTTCCAACTTGGCGCACATTTCTGGATTTTCGCGAAGGAAGTTCTTGGCGTTTTCGCGGCCCTGTCCAATCCGGACGCTGTCATAACTGAACCAGCTTCCCGATTTTTCGACCACACCAGCCTTTACGCCAAGATCGAGGATTTCACCGATCTTGGAAATACCTTCGCCATACATAATGTCGAATTCGACCTGCTTGAACGGCGGAGCGACCTTGTTCTTTACCACCTTCACGCGGGTGGCATTGCCGATCACTTCGTCACGATCCTTGATCTGACCGGTCCGGCGAATATCGAGACGGACAGATGCGTAGAACTTGAGTGCGTTACCGCCGGTCGTCGTTTCCGGGTTACCGTACATGACACCGATCTTCATCCGCAGCTGGTTGATGAAGATGACCATGCACTTGGAGCGGTTGATCGACCCGGTCAGCTTGCGCAGAGACTGGGACATGAGGCGGGCCTGAAGGCCGACATGGCTATCACCCATCTCGCCTTCGATCTCGGCACGGGGAACCAGAGCCGCAACCGAGTCGACCACGAGGATATCGATCGCGTTCGAACGAACCAGCGTATCGGTGATTTCTAGCGCCTGCTCACCCGTATCGGGCTGCGACACGATCAGTTCGTCGATATCTACACCGAGCTTTTTCGCATAGACCGGATCGAGCGCATGTTCCGCATCAACGAAGGCAGCCGTGCCCCCGGCTTTCTGCGCTTCGGCAATGCAATGCAAGGCCAGGGTGGTCTTGCCCGAGCTCTCCGGCCCGTAAACCTCGATGACGCGCCCCTTGGGAAGGCCACCAACGCCGAGTGCGATATCCAGCCCCAGAGATCCGGTGGAAATAGCCTCCACATTCATGGCCTCTTTCTGGCCCAGCTTCATGGCAGAGCCTTTACCGAACGCACGGTCGATCTGCGAAAGGGCGGCATCCAATGCCTTCTGACGGTCTGCGTCCACTTTCTTTCCTTCTACAAGCTTCAGACTGGCCGCCATGACACATTCCCTTCTCGGTTTGCCAGAGCCGGTATCGACTCTTCAACTGCGAAGTGATGTACCCATTATGTTCCAACAGAACAAGAGGGGAACGGAATTTTTTCTCAAATAGTCCGTAACGATAGTGGCAAGCAGCCGAAAATAGCCCTCAGCCGTTGGCTTTACGATGTTCCGAAAGCACTTCGGATACCTTGGCGTTGATCTGCTGTACGCTGAAAGGTTTAGGAATGAAGTGCATATTGTCGATGTCGATATCGTTGCGCAGGTGCTCTTCGGCATAGCCGGACATGAACAGGATGGGGATATTCGGTTTGATACGACGAATGGCGCGCGCCATTGCTGGTCCGTCCATGGCGGGCATGACCACATCGGAAACAATCAGGTCGAAGTCTTCTTTGCCCTTGGCGATAGCCAGCCCTTCCTCACCATCACGGGCGGATGTCACCGCATAACCTGCCCGCGCGAGGGCCCGCTCAGCAACCGCCCGGACCATGTCCTCGTCCTCCACGAGAAGGAGCCTGCCGCCTCCCGCCCATTCGCTCGCTTTCGCCTCTTCGGGTTCCTCGGCGCGGCGTGGCCCCAGAACATTGCCTTTGTGGACCGGCAGATAAATGGTGAACCGGGCCCCTGTGGGTTTGCCTTGAGGATCAAGAGCGTTGTCGGCGAAGATGAAGCCGTTCGACTGCTTCACGATGCCGTAAACTGTCGACAGGCCCAGCCCCGTGCCCTTGCCCTGTTCCTTGGTTGTGAAGAACGGCTCGAAGATCTTGTTGAAATTGTCGGTCGGGATGCCGCCGCCCGTGTCCTGAACAATGAGGACGGTGTAGTCATCGGCAGGCATGACATCAACGCCCATCCTGCGGACATCGCGTGCCGCCACTCTACGGGTTGCGAGCATCAGGCGGCCCTTCCAGTCCTGCCGACCCTGCTTTTCCGCATGGCTTTGCATCGCATCGCGTGCGTTGACTGCCAGATTGATGATAACCTGTTCCAGCTGCTGGGGATCGGCGCGGACCGCGCCAAGCTCGCGATCGTGGCGGACGGAGAATTCGATCTTGTCGCCCATCAATCGCTTCAGCAACTGGCTGACTTCGCTCACCACATCGGGCATCTGGAGCACGACCGGGCGCAAGGTCTGCTGACGGCTGAAGGCGAGCAATTGCCGTGTCAGCGAGGCGGCACGGTTGGAATTGGCCTTGATCTGCTGGATATCGTCATAATCGCTGTCGCCGGGCGTGTGCCGCAGCAACATGAGATCGCAATAGCCGATGATCGCGGTCAGCACATTGTTGAAATCATGTGCTACACCGCCCGCAAGCTGGCCGACCGCCTGCATCTTCGTCGCCTGGGCGACCTGCCGGCGCAGCCTTTTCTCTTCCGAAGAATCGGTAATGGACAGCAGGACCGCTGCGTCTCCCAACCCGCGCACACCGGCCAGGCCGATCGAGACGGGCTCTTCCTTATTATTGCCCAGACGGACGGCCATATCGCCGCTGGCCGTGGCGCCCTTCGCAAATCGCCTGACTGTATCGGCGAGCGCGGCCTTGTCCTCACGTACAACGAGGTCGGAAGGAAACTGCGGCAGCCCTTCCCCTTCTCGTTCGACAGCGCGAAGGAAGGCCTTGTTCGCAAACAGGAAACGTCCGTCGCGATCAGTCAGAGCGAGACCGAGCGGAAGAGCCGAAAGGAGAGCTTCGAGCTGCGGGATGGCGGTCTTGCCGTTGCCATGAGCGCCACCGCCGATACCAACAGTATTGTCGATCAGCACCATCAGGGAGGGCGGCTTTTCTGAGTCCGGCCGGGAAGGATTGTCCATTGGCACGTGGACTAGCGTTTGCGGCGATCCCTGCTGGCCTTCGCGGGCGAAGAATATGCGGTCACGATCGTCGGACCGGAGCAACTGGACGAATTCTTCGCCTACAAGCGAAATCGCCCTGCTGCCGGTCGTCCGCTCTGCCAGGCCCGGCGTAGTGGCCTTCACGATACCGTCGGATGCGACAAGTGCCACTTCAATGCCCGAGTTGGACAGCATCTCGCTCAACGGCCCGTCGAGCCATTGAGCGACACCTTCATGCGTTTCCTGCTGGACGATCTTTCCAAAGCGCCAGACCAGATAATCTTCGCCCCGCCCCGCCCGCTCGACGGAAAGAAAAACCTGGTCTTCTCCTTCTTCGAGCACCAAGCCATCCGCCTCTGCGGTGCCTTCGCGCCAAGCACGGCGGGCCGCCTCGGCAACCCTTGCCTTCCCGGCGCCCGAGAACGCGAGCTCGTGCGGAGCAAGCGGCCCACCGAACCACCTTTCATAGGTCGAATTCGCGCAGGTCATGCGGTTGGCGCGATCGACCACGGCAATAGCCGCTTCATCGTTCTCGATTGCCGACGCGGTCAAGCTCCAGTCGGGCTGGGCTAAATCCTCGCTAGCATTTGTCGCTGCCAAGCGCGGCGACAGCATCAAGGTCAGCACCACGACGACCAGCGCCCCGGCATAGGCAGCTGCGGCAAGCGCCGTTCCCGCGGCCAACCACACAAGCGCTATCGAGACTGCAAAGGCCAGGAGAATACCCAGCATCAACGGCACGGGTGGCAGACTGTCGGTTTCCAGACTGGGCCTCAAATTCACCGGCCGATCTTCCCCGACCTCGCCTCGCGGCGCTGCCTCAATAGCTTCTGCCGCCGCCGCGCCACGACGAATCTCCAAGAAAGGCTGGCGACGAGATAACCGACACCTGCGCTAATGATCGCAAGTACAAGAAACCCTAAGGCAGTCACCCCGCCTACCTCGAGCCAGCCGGCGAGCACTCCGCTTTCACTGGCGAGCCGATCAGCCCCCGCGCCGACAGCCGCGTCGAGGTTGAGCACGAAGCGCCCCGTCCGGTTGGCGAATATAAGCCAGAAAGGCAGCGTAAAAGGATTGGTCACGAAGGTCACGAGGGACGCCAAAGGAACGTTGGCGCGCGTGGGCAAAGCCAGGAACGCAGCCAGGAAAATCTGCCCGATCGGAACGATAAACGCCGCGAACAGTCCCAACGCCACCCCGCGCGGAACGCTGCGCCTGGTGAAACGCCATAGCTCGGGCGACAGGAAGCGATGCGCGATCGGCTTGAGAAAACGGTTTTCCGCCATTTCTTCACGCGTCGGCATGTATTTGCGGATCAGATCCGCAAGGAACGTCTTCGAACGCGATCCACTCATTGGAATGCCCAAGCCATGCGAGCGCGGCATGAGCGCTGGCATGACATCTGGCAATGGCGGTGCGACGAAACTGGCATGGGCTCCGATGTGGTAGGCGAGAAGTGGTTTCGAAAGAGGCAACGGGACAAAGTCAGCCCTTTTCGCGCATTAGCCTCGCCTTGTCGCGCTTCCAATCGCGATCCTTGATAGTCTGCCGCTTGTCGTGCGCCTGCTTCCCCTTGGCCAGCGCCAGTTCAACCTTGGCGCGCCCGGTCGAATTGAAATAGATCGACAGGGGGACCAGGGTCATCCCCTTGCGCTCTACCGCTCCGAACAGCTTCTCGATCTCGCGCTCGTGCAGCAGGAGCTTGCGCGGGCGGCGCGGCTCATGGTTAAGCCGGTTGCCGTGCGAATATTCCGGCACATTGGCGTTAATGAGCCATACCTGCCCGTCGCGCACCTCGGCGTAGCTTTCCTTGATGCTGGCCTCACCGGCCCGCAGAGCCTTCACTTCGGAACCCTGCAAGGCAAGGCCAGCCTCGAAGGTTTCCTCGACGTGATAATCGAACCGCACCCGCCGATTATCGGCGACGGTCTTCTGCTTGTCGAATGTTGCGGGTTTGGGACGGGCCATAGAAGTTGGGCGTGTAGTCTGTCGGGCCGTGCTAGCCAAGGGGTGAAAAGGAATGTTTTGCGCCAAGGATAGTACTTGAAAAGCAAATGTAATTCTGAAAATCAGTCTAACTTATCAAAGCCTGTCAGGCACGACGGTAATAGTTTGAAATAGACATTTCGGGACAATGGAAATTCGGGGGCAAGATGAAAATAATGACTACGGCAGCGGCCGTTTCCGCTGCGCTTTTATTCCCTTTCACGGTATCTGCACAACAACCCGCGCCTCCGTTGGAGGCTTATGGCAACCTGCCGCAAACCGAGGATGTAGCTCTTTCTCCAAGCGGTCGGATAGCCATGATAACGACTGTCAACGACAAGCGCATCCTGCTGATGCTCGACGAAAATTTACAGGTTCTCAACACAACTGCGGTCGGCGACATTAAAGTCAGGGACATAAATTGGGTCGGAGACGACAATGTCGTTCTGATACGTACAGATACGCAAGAACTTGGCGATAGGTATTGGGCGGATTCTGCTGAGTTCGCCAACGCCATGATCATCCCGGCAAGTACTGATAGACCTGTTCGCACCGTTTTTGCCGATGATCAAAAAGTGCTGAGCGCCATATTTGGCACCTACGGTTACCGCAAGATCGGTGACGAATGGTATGGCTACTTCGGGGGCCGTAAGATGGAGCGAAACCGCGGCGGCTACTATTTTTACAGCGGAACGCCAGCGTCGTTATTTCGGGTAAGACTTTCCGATAACAAACATGAGCAACTGTCTAGGACTCCCGGTAAAAGCGAAAGTTTTGACTGGCTGCTCGACGAGGCGGGCGAAATTGCCGCAGAGTTGGTATTCTACCCAGAAAGCAGAAACTGGACTCTCAGGAATTCTAAAGGCCGCAACATTGCCCAAGGATCGGTGGGCGAAAAAGGCTATGCAGTCCTGAGCGCCTTCGGACGTTCACCCGGAACCGTAGTATATTATACCAGCCAAAACGAAGGGGATGATCTTGAATGGTTTGAAGTTCCGATAGATGGTAGCCAAGAACCACAGCCTATCTTCGAAGGTCAAAAGATCCATTCCATTCGCACCGATCCAGCTACCAGCAAGATTATTGGATATCGCGAAGAAGGTGAGAGATACGATAGTCCTGAAGACTGGACCTTCTTCGATCCTGCAATCCAGGCAGAGTCCGAAAAAATATATTCTGGATTTGCGCATGTGAACGGCAGAATTTTGAGCTACACGCCGGAATTTTCCAAGGTCCTTGTCCACACGAACGGCAACAATGACAGCGGAACCTGGTATCAGATCGATACTTTAGCGAAATCGGCATCGGTTCTTGCTCGGTCTTTTCCGCAAGTCAAACCGCAGGACGTGGGCCGGATTTCAACCTTCGAATATACCGCCCAAGATGGGACCGAACTTGACGGCATACTCACGCTACCTCCTCACTCCGAACATGCCAACTTACCAGTAATACTTCTTCCTCATGGGGGCCCTCGCTCTCATGATGTTGAGAACTTCGATTGGTGGGCCCAGGCTTTTGCCTCCAGAGGTTACGCGGTTTTTCAACCAAATTTTCGCGGTTCGACCAACCGGGACAAGGCGTTCATTGACGCTGGTAACGGGGAGTGGGGCAAGAAAATGCAGACGGACATTTCTGACGGCCTGTATGCTCTTGCGGACAAGGGTATTGTTGATCCCGAACGAGCTTGCATCATGGGCGCAAGTTACGGTGGTTACGCAGCGATGGCGGGCATCACTCTCCAGCAAGGCATTTACCGTTGCGCAGTTTCGGTCGCAGGTGTCAGTGATTTAAAGAAAATGGTGAGCCAGGAACAGCGAGAGACAGGTGATAGAAGCCTGAGAGATTTTCGCGAAGAAACCATGGGCCCACGAGAGCAGATGTCTGAAATCTCGCCGCGCAGTTTTTCAGGACGGGCAGATGCGCCAATTCTGCTAATTCACGGCAGAGACGATACGGTAGTGCCCTTTGAACAAAGTGAGATTTTCGCTCGGGAACTCGAATCCGCAGGGAAGCCCTACGAATTCGTAGAACTCGTCGGAGAAGATCACTGGCTATCGCGAGGATCGACGCGCCAGCAGATGCTCAAAGCTGCCATGGACTTCGTGTTTGAGCACAACCCGATTTAAAACGTGCTCATGCCGGGCTTCTCGATCAGATTAGCCCGGCATGCTCCAGCGCCTCATCCACTGCCTTGCGGCTCGCCTCGCTCGCATTGCACAGCGGCAATCTCACGTCGCAGCTAATCCAGTCGTGGACGCGGCTGAGCGCGTATTTCACCGGCGCGGGGCTGGCATCCGAGAACATTGCGTAATGCAGCGGGAACAGGCGGTCGTTGATTTCGCGCGCCTTCACCAGATCGTTGGCCGCGATGGCATCGTGGAATTCCGAGCAAAGGGCCGGCGCGACATTGGCCGTTACCGAGATGCAGCCCGACCCACCCGCGGCAGAATGGGGCAGCCAGAGTTCGTCATTACCGGACAGCTGGCAGAAATCGCTGCCAATTCCCATGCGATGATCCGCGACGCGCGACAGATCGCCGCTCGCGTCCTTGATCGCGATGATCCGGTCGGGATGCTTGCGAACGAGTTCCACCACCGTCTCGTCCTCGATATCGGTGACGGTACGCCCGGGGACGTTGTACAGCACGATGGGCAAATCGCTGTTCTCGGCAAGGAAGCTGAAGTGCGCGATCAAGCCGGCCTGGCTGGGCCGGTTGTAATAGGGCGCCACGCACAGACCGGCCGCCGCCCCCGCCTTCTTCGAAAATTGCATGTGCAGCAAGGCATTGCGGGTATCGTTCGACCCGCACCCGGCGATCACCGGCACGCGTCCGGCGGCCTGTTCGATGCAGACTTCGATAACTCTGTGATGCTCCGCATTCGACAGCGTCGAGGCCTCGCCCGTCGTGCCGCACGGCACCAGCCCCTTGCTCCCGTTCTCTATCTGCCAGTCGACCAGTTTGCGAAAAGCGGCCTCGTCGAACGCTCCATCGCGAAAGGGAGTCGCCAGAGCCGGAATTGAGCCTGAGAACATTTACGTCAGTCCTGCGTTAGAGGTATGAAAAGCGGGCCTTTCAGGCATCCGCGAACACAATTCATTCAGCGCCTGATAAGGAGGGGCCGGGCACAATGTCCAGCATGGGTCGAAAAACAAATATTTCATTCGCACTAATGGCAGGCTCCGCACTGGCCATTCCCGTCGCCGCTCACGCGCAGACACCCACCAGCTGGCCGGACAGCAGCAATGCCATGGTTGCGCAGCAGCCCAGTCAGGCCGGAACGGCGATCAACCGCTGGGAATATCTGACCAAGGCCGACAATCTGTCTTTCGCCGATTATGCCGGCTTCATCACCAGCTATCCCAATTTCCCGAAGCAGGAATTGCTGCAGCTGCGCGCGGAGAACGCGCTTGATCGCGATGCGGCTACCCCGCAGGCGCTGGTCCAGTTCTTCGACGCCAACCCTCCTATCACCAATTCCGCCAAGGCGCGTTATGCGCTGGCGCTTGCCGCGATGAACCGCGGCGAGGCGCGCGAACTGGCACGCGATGCATGGCGAAACGGAACGATGAGCGGTCCGGCAGAAGCCTATATGCAAGGGCTGTTCGGCCAGAGCTTCACGCCCGAAGATCAGGATGCGCGGATGGACGCGCTGCTGTGGCAGGAGAACCTCGAAGCCGCATCACGGCAGATCCTGCGCGTGTCGCCTGCCTATCGCGAGATGGCACAGGCGCGGCTTGCCCTGCTTCAGGGAAGCATGCCCGCCAATGCCGGCCTTCCCGTGCCCTCCTCGGCCATGAACGACAGCGGTTATGTCTATAACCTCGCGCGTTATTACCGCAGCAGCGGACAGTTGCCGAGCGCAATCAATCTTCTTTCCACCCGGGCAAACTTCGCGTCACCGGCGCACGACGGCACCGATTTCGTGGTTGAATCCCTTCGTGTGGCGCAAGGTGCCGACGCGCGTAGCGCGGTCAACATCGCGTCGAAGGTCGACGATCTGTTCGCGCCGGGGACCGATATTTCCGACGGCTCCTTCACCCTGCGTGACAAATACACCGATCTGATGTGGCTCGGCGGTACGAAAGCCTTGTGGTCACTTGGCGATGGTGCGCAGGCCGCACCGCTGTTCTATCGTTATGGCGCGGCTGCCAAGACACCACTCACACGGTCTAAGGGTTTCTTCTGGGCCGGACGCGCAGCCGCGCGTGCAGGTAATCAGCAAGAAGCGCAGCGCTATTGGAACATGGCGGCCGAATATCCCGATTATTACTATGGTCAGCTTGCCTTGAGCGAGCTTGGGCGGTCGGTGCCGACTTTCTCGCCGGTTCTTACGGCCGGTATCAGCGAGCAGGCGCGCGCGCAGTTCAATGATCAGCCGCTGACCAAGGCACTGCGCGCAATGGCGCGCGACCGGCGTGACTGGCGAACCGAGCGGGCGTTTTTCGAAGCGATCGCAGAAAACGCGAAAACTCCCGAACAGATGGCGCTTGTCGCGGAACTGGCGCGCGATACGGGCCTCGATGAAATGGCCGTTGTCGCCGGCATGGTTGCGGGCGAGACAGGTGTCGACGGTTTCGAGCGATTGGGCTTCCCGACCGTGCCCACTCACTCGGGCGCGAACTGGACCATGGTCCATGCCATCGCACGGCAGGAAAGCGAATTCGACCGGACCCGCGTCAGCCATGCGGGTGCGCGCGGAATGATGCAGCTGATGCCGGGCACCGCCCGTGAAGAGGCGCAGAAGGCAGGCATACAGTACATGTCCGCCAGCCTGACCGGCGATCCGTCCTACAACATCCGCCTCGGCGACCAGCATTTCGCGCGGTTGATGAGCCGCTATAACGGCGCCTATCCGCTGGCGATCGCAGCCTATAATGCCGGGCCCGGCCGGGTGAACGAATGGTTGGCGCTCAACGGCGATCCCCGCACTGGCGCGGTCGACTGGGTGACTTGGATCGAGCAGATCCCATCCAATTTCGAGACGCGTTATTATGTCATGCGCGTGATCGGCAATGCGGTAAGCTATGCCAATATGCATCCGGATAAATCCAATGCGGCACAGCGGGACGTGAAGCACTACCTTCCCTGACCGTTTGCGCTTAAGGCGCACCGCATGACGGGACGAACCAATCCGATTACTCCGGCAGGCTACAAGGCGCTGCAGGCACGGTACGACCACCTGCTCGGCAAAGAGCGTCCGGAGATAGTCGAGATCGTCAGCTGGGCCGCCGGTAACGGCGACCGCAGTGAAAATGGCGACTATCTCTATGGCCGCAAACGGATGCGCGAGATCGACCGCGAGCTCGCACACCTCGCGCGCCGGATGAAGAATGCCAGAGTCATTTCACCGGCGGACCAGCCCGACAAGGAGCGGGTGTTTTTCGGCGCCACGGTCGAAATCGCGGACGAGGAAGATGCCCGCAAGACCCTCACCCTTGTCGGCGATGACGAGCAGGACGCCAGCAGCGGCAAGATCGGCTGGTCCAGCCCCCTCGCCCGCGCGCTCAAAGGTGCTTCGGTGGGCGATGTCAGGTCGGTGCGGCTTCCATCTGGCCTGCGCGACTGGGAAGTGATGGCGATAAGTTACGGTTAGCGACCCTCCCCGCACCCTTCCCCATTTCAAAACGCAAACAAAAAGGCCCGGAGCGGTGACGCCCCGGGCCTTTCATTGTTCACACGGCTTCGATTAGAAGCGGTAGCCGAAGCCAACCATTACCTGGTGACGATCGGTGTCGATCTCGCCGAGATCCTGGTCGGCGATGTTTTCATTCTCGAAATCGACTTCAGCGTCGCTGTAGTTCGAATAGCGGTACTCGAGCTTGGCGAAGGTGTTGGTGCTCAGCGCGTATTCGGCACCGGCGCCGACGCGATAGCCATCGGTGTCGATCTTGGCGTTGTACTGCTCACCGTCGAACGAGCTTTCGAGGTTGTAGCGTGCGTTGGTGTAACCACCCTTCGCGTAAAGCAGCAGGTCGGGCTGTGCGAGAACACCGACGCGGGCGCCGACATAAAGATCGCGGCCGGTTTCGACGTTACCCAGACCGAAGCCTTCGAAATCGCCATCGGTAAATTCGGTCTTGGCGGTGGAATCGGTCCATTCGCCTTCGACACCCAGAACAACGCCGCCGGCATTGAAATCGTAGCCTACGCCGACGCCGTAACCGAAGCCGTCGATCGACTGGTCGTTGTCTGCGTTGCTGTCGTCGTCGATGGTGCTGCCAGCCTTGCTGATGTCATAGCCTAGCAGAACTTCGGCGCGCGGGCCGGTGAAGGTTCCGGCGGTCGCGTCCTGCGCTGCAGCGGGAACTGCAAGCGCTGCTGCCGAGGTTGCGACCATGAGTGCGACTGTCTTTTTCATTACTTTAACTCCGTTATTACCCGCGGCTTATCGGCCGCGTGGACTGATGAAACGGAAGTATTCGGATGTAGTTTCATTAACCTCAGACAACCTGTAAATGTTGCCGGAAAGACACATTATTGCGCCGAGATGAACGATTGGGGCGATGAGCCGTGGGGAAGCACCCCGCCCCGTCGGGAACCAGCATGCGGCGGTTCTCTTGAGCATCGTCGAAGAAGTAGCGTGGAGGCAGTAAAAGGTTGTGGCTGGTAAATCGGCCCTTCTCCTATTATATGCGCAGCCTCCATGACAGATACGACTTTGATGAGCATTCCCGGGCAGATCGACCCGGTTCCCGTCGCGCGTGACATCACGCCGCGCGAAGATGGCCGCGTAGATTTGATCGGGCTGCCCAAAGACCGCATCCGAGAATTGTTCGAAGACGCGGGCCTGGAACCCAAGCAGGCCAAGCTGCGCGCCAAGCAGGTGTTCCACTGGCTCTACCACCGCGGCGTCACCGATTTCGAGGCGATGACCGATATTGCCAAGACGATGCGCCCCTGGCTGACCGAACGTTTTGTCATCGGCCGCCCCGACGTGGTCGAGGCCCAGCATTCGACCGACGGCACGCGCAAATGGCTGCTCAAGACCGCAGACGGCCACGAATTCGAAATGGTCTTCATCCCCGATGCCGATCGCGGCACGCTGTGCGTTTCCAGCCAGGTCGGTTGCACGCTCAACTGCCGCTTCTGCCACACCGGCACGATGAAGCTGGTGCGCAATCTGACCCCGGGCGAGATCGTCGGTCAGGTCATGCTGGCACGCGACGCACTGGGCGAGTGGCCCAAGGGCAATATGAAGTTCGATTACGGGGCCGATCTCGACGAGGTTGAGGAAAGCACCGAATACCGGTCCGATGGCCGCCTGCTCACCAATATCGTGATGATGGGCATGGGCGAACCGCTCTATAATTTCGACAATGTCAAAGGCGCGCTGAAGCTGGTGATGGATGGCGAAGGGCTGGCCCTTTCCAAGCGCCGCATCACCCTGTCGACCAGCGGCGTCGTCCCGATGATGGATCGCTGCGGCGAGGAAATCGGCGTCAATCTGGCCGTCTCGCTCCACGCGGTGACCAAGGAAATCCGCGACGAGATCGTTCCGCTGAACAAGAAATACGGCATAGAGGAATTGCTGGCCGCCTGCGCCGCCTATCCGGGCGCCAGCAATGCGCGCCGCATCACCTTCGAATATGTGATGCTCAAGGACAAGAACGACAGCGACGACCATGCGCGCGAACTCGTGCGCCTGCTCAAGCAGTATAATCTGCCCGCCAAGGTGAACCTCATCCCGTTCAATCCCTGGCCCGGCGCGCAATATGACACCTCCACGCCAGAGCGTGTGCGCAGCTTTTCCAACATCGTCTTCGAAGGCGGCATCTCCGCCCCGATCCGCACCCCGCGCGGCCGCGATATCGACGCGGCTTGCGGCCAGCTGAAGACGGCAGCCGAAAAGAAGAGCCGCGCGCAACGCGACCGCGAGGCGGCAGAGGCTATCGAAGCGTAAGCCGATGGGCATGTAATGCCCCATCATCCGTAATTCTTTTGCCCTAATGTTCCGTTCTTGCGGGTCATTGAGTGCTAACGCGGTTGGACCTAACCACCCGTTGAATATTAAAGTTCATAGCAACTGATATCGCCGCTTATAAGGCGACTATGAGCCATTTCCTTCTCAAATCACCATAACATACCTTTTGATTATTTGTTTCGATCGTCCACCATATGATCGGCAAATATATACATATGAGTATGATTGCGTAATATATGAATTTTATTTGACATGAAACTGCATATCATGCCTTACTTCTTGGCCGTAGACGAAATAATATTATATTGACCAACCCGATTTTGGATATGGGGATGTATAATTTTCTTCGTCTGCTCATGATGTTGCCACGAGAAAGGAAAAAGCATGAAATTAAAACTTTCGTCGATCAACTGGATTGCGGCCGGAGTTCTAGCGAGTGTTCCGGCAATTGCGAACGCTGAGATGGATACCGAGGCCTATCATGAGTGTCTGGCGTCATGCCAGCGATACAATTCCTACGGAATTTGTTACACTTATTGCTACGAATTATACGGTGATGATGAGCCGGACGGCAGTGCAGGAATTCCAGGCGGGTGGCCCCCAGAATGGACCATTCCAGGAGCTCCAGGCTTTCCGTCCCCTTAATTATCTCATTACTGTTTTAAAAGGGCCGAGCGCTTCATTTGCTCGGCCCTTTTTAAATGAAGCGCGGATTGTAAGATCCGTAACGCTTTAAGAAATTTACTGCAAAATAAGTGTTTGTTGTGAGCCGCCCAACATTACCAAGCTTTTTGACGACGGGCTAACTACAAGACCGATTAGTAGCGCTCTATGCCTCGACCGATGTCTGGCTCTTCTACAGCACTTTCGCCGATTTGCCGGTATCCATGGTCCTGATTCTGCTGGTCTTCCGCTATTCCCAAGGCAAGATCCTGCGCGATGCGTATCCAGCCTATCGCGCGGAGCAGGTGGAACCTTGAGCCGCTCTGCCTGATCGCAGGGTCTTGATCCGACCTTCCCGCTGTGTATTATAAGCATAACACACGACAGGAGGGCATCATGTTCAAATCGCTCGTGGCAGCCGCCGCCATGTCCATCTTTCTCGGCACGCCGCTGGCTGCCGAACCGGGTGCGCCGGTTGCCCCCAGCGAAGTCATGGTGGGCGACAGCCTCCCCTATGCCTATTTCGCCACCCCGGAAGGCCAAGGCCCCTTCCCGGTCATCATCGTCCTTGGCGGCAGCGAAGGCGGTGATTTCGGATCGCGCGCGTCCGCACCCGATTTTCTGGCCGAAGGCTATGCCATTCTGGGCCTGCCCTACTATTCGCCAGCCTACCTGCCCAAGGAACGGCAATTGCCCGACCTGCCCACGGCGTTCGATTCCATTCCGCTGGAAAAGCTGGCGATCGCGCGCGACTGGCTGCTGCACCGCAAGGACGTGAAGGCCGACGGTATCGGACTTTACGGCGTTTCCAAGGGCGCCGAATTCGTCCTGGCGGGCGCTAGCCGCATCGACGGCTTCGCTGCCGTGGCGGCCATCGTCCCCAGCGATGTCGTGTGGGAAGGCTGGGGCCCGAATGCTAGGCCGGGCGAGGTGAGCAGTTTCTCCTGGCAAGGCGAAGCCCTGCCCTTCGTACCCTATTTGGGCATGGAAGAAGAGTTCGCGAAATACGCCATCCCCGGCGCCAAGGTTCGCCTGCGCACACCGCAGGATGCCGGGCGCCGCGCCAATCCGGACCGGGTCGTGGATGCTCGGATCAGGGTCGAGAATATCGACGAGCCGGTTCTGGTCGCGGGCGGCGATCAGGACGATACGTGGAATTCGGGCGCAATGGCGCAGAATATTGCCGAGCGCCGGGCGGAAGCGGGCGGGCTTGAGACCGTCGCCCTGATCTTTCCGGGCGCCACCCATGCCTTGTCGGGGACCGGTGTGCAGCGGACCGAAGGCGAGTTTCGCTACGACGAGCCGACACTCGAAGCCCAGCAACAGATCTGGCCCGCCACGCTGGAGTTCTTCGCAACCCATCTCAAACGGTAATGAGCGCCGATCCCGCCACGATTGCCTATTACGAGGCCAATGCGCCGCATTACAGGCTGTCGTCCGGTCAGGCGCCCAGCCGCCATCTCGATGAGTTTCTTGACCGGCTGGAACCGGGCACACGCATCCTTGAACTGGGTTGCGGCGCAGGACGGGATTCTGCGCGGATCGTGGAGCGCGGGTTCGATCTGGACGCTACAGACGGAACGCCCGCCATGGTGCGCAAAGCCAATGAACGCTTCGCGGTCGGCGCGCGGCTCATGCGTTTCGATGAACTGGCCGCCATCGAGACTTATGCCGCGGTATGGGCGCATGCCTGCCTGCTCCATGTCCCCAGGGCCGATCTGCCGCAGACACTCTCGGCGATCCGCAGCGCCCTACGGCCGGGGGGCTGGCACTTCGCCAATTACAAGCTCGGCGACGGCGAGGGACGCGATCCGCTGGGCCGCCTGACCAATCTGCCCGACGAGGCTTCGCTGGAGCAGGTGTATCGTGACGCGGGTTTCGAAATCGCCGCCAGCGAGCGCTATCCGGGCAAGGGAGCCGACGGGGTCCAGCGCGACTGGTATGCCCTCACCCTGCGCCGCCCGCCACGCTGAGGCAGAATATCGCTTTCCTACATTTGCGCGCTGTGCTGGAAAGCGCCCATGAACCTCTTTGACAGCCTTCAGACGCCCGGTTTCCGCCAGCTTTCCGGGGGTGATCTATTTTCCCCCTGGACCGTGCTCCATGTGCTCCATCCTGTAGGAAAGGGGTCTGCGGTGTGAGGGCCGAAGTCCACGCGCTGTGCGTCGGCAAGCCTGCGCCGCTTGCCGACGGAAAGCTCAGTTCGATCGACAAGCATGCCGTGGAAGGCCCGGTGCGCATCACCCGCATGGGACTAGAAGGCGATACGCAGACCAACCGCAAGCTCCATGGCGGCGAGCATATGGCCGTGCATCTCTATGCGGCGGACCATTATGCCTACTGGCGCGAAGAGATACCCGAGGTTGCGCGGCTCGCCTCGCCCGGCGCATTCGGCGAGAACCTCCATACGCAGGGACTGACAGAGGCCGATGCCTATATCGGCGACCGCTTCCGGATGGGCACGGCGCTCCTTGAACTCAGCATGGGCCGCCAGCCGTGCAGCACGCTGGAACGACATTTCCAGCGCAAGGACATGGTCAAGCGGATCATCGCCAACCGCCGCTGCGGCATCTACTTCCGGGTGATCGAGGAAGGCGAAGCGGTTGCCGGCGACAGTCTCGCCCTCATCGCCCGCAGCCAGGACCGCTGGAGCGTGGAGGATGCCTTTGCCCTGCTGTTCGACAAGGCGCGCAAGCCTTCGCAGGACGAGATTCGCGATCTGCTCGCCGTGCCGCAGCTCGGGCCGCAATGGCAGGACAAGCTGCGGGCGAAGCTGCGCTGACCGGCAACGGCCCGTCTCACGGGTCTGCTCGGCTCATCGCTTATCGGCGCCAGCGCCGGTTCGTTCATCCGCGGTTGTAAATACGGCGGCAGATTGGGCGGCGTAACGAAGAACACAAGGATGTAACATGAAACAGGTCGCCCTCGCTCTTGGAGCAGCCACTCTCGCCCTCACCGGCATCGGCACCGCAGCCCCGGCCGCCGCCGATCCGCCGTCCTGGGCTCCGGCCCATGGCAAGCGCGCCAAGGACCGCGCCCATCACCGCATGTATGACGATCGCGGATACTACTCCTCGCCGCGCCGGATCACGCGCGACAGCCGCATGTGGCGCGGGGATGATGGCCGCTATTACTGCAAGCGCGACAATGGCACGACCGGTCTGGTTATCGGCGCCGGTGTCGGGGCGCTGGCCGGGCATGAACTGGCAGGCCGCGGCGACCGCACTTTGGGCGCGATCCTCGGCGGCGCGGTGGGTGCTGTCGTCGGCCGCGAGATCGACCGCGGAAGCCTGCGCTGCCGCTGATTCAAGCCTTTGATGGGTCGCAGAAGATGGCGCCGCTACTTTCCCCCGGTGGCGGCGCCATTATGAAGCAGCCGCCTTCCCTTTGCGGCGCTCGCTGATATGGTCGCCGGCATGGATCAGGACAGACCAGCAGTACTCGTTACCGGCGGAGCGAAACGGATCGGTGGCTCCATCTCGCGCGCCTTCGCGAAGGCCGGATGGCACGTGGTGATCCACTACAACCGTTCGGCAGACGCGGCCGAGGATCTGGCCGCCGAGCTGGGCAGCGCCGAAACGGTTCGCGCCGACCTGTGCGATGATGACGCCGGGGTGGCGATGGTGGCGCGGCTCGCCCCGCGCTTCGCCGACTGGCGGGCACTGATCAACTGTGCCTCGGTCTTCGAGCCGGACGAGGTGACCGCGCTAGACCCGGCGATCAACCGGCGCGCGATGCAGATCAACGCACGGGCTCCCGCCCTTCTGGCGCAGGCCTATCTCTGGCACGCAAGGTCGAAAGCCGGGCGTCACGTGGTGCAGGTGACCGACCAGAAGCTCGCCAACCCCAATCCCGACTTCTTCAGCTATACCATGAGCAAGCACGCGCTCGATGCCACCATCGCCATGCTCGCCATGGGTGCGGCTAGGGAAGACGACCGGATCTACGGCCTCGCCCCCGGCGCCATCCTCGCCAGCCATGACCAATCCCCCGAAGAGGCAGAACGGTCGCACCGGATGAACCTGCTCGGCCGCCGCACCACAGCGGAGGAGGTGGCGGACGCAGCCGTGTTCCTCGCCTCTGGGCATCTTGCCAGCGGCCAGACACTCTATGTCGACAGCGGCCAGCACCTGCTGCGGCAGGAGCGCGACGTGATCTACCTCGCCCGAGAGCAGGCGGGATAGCCGGCCCCCAACGCATTGACACGGACCGGATGATCGTCATGCTCCCCGGCGCAATCACCGATGGGATCGTTTCGCAATGTGGCTACTCGACAAGTTCCTGAAATCCGCTGTCCGCAAGGGACGCCTGATCGTCACGGACCATGATGGCAAGACCTATGACTATGGCACCGGCGACAGCGCCGAAGCCCCGCTGCGCATCACGCTGACCAACAAGAAGGCCGCCAACCATATCGCCCGCTACCCGCAGATGGGCGCGGGCGAGGCGTTCATGTGGGGCTGGCTCAAGGTCGAGGCCCCGCACGACATTCGCGACCTCATCCTCTTCGTGACCGAGCAGGCAGGCAAACCCGGAGATGGCAGCCTCAAGCCCAACGGCAAGCTGCGCACCGCCGCCCAGCGCCTGATCGCCAAGGCCGACAGCATCAACCTGCGCGGCAAGGCCAAGAAGAACGCGGAGCATACCTACAACCTCACCCGCGAGCTTTACGAGCGCTTCCTCGACGAGGACCGCCAGTACACCATGGCCTATTACCGCGAGGATCCCGAGAGTACCTCGCTCGAGAAGGCACAGCTCGACAAGAAGGCGCATCTCGCCGCCAAACTGCACATCCAGCCCGGCCAACGCATCCTCGACATCGGCTGCGGCTGGGGCGGCTTCGCGCTCTACCTTGCGCGGCATTACGACGTGGAGGTCCACGGCGTCGCCCTCGCCCCCGACCAGATCAAGTTCTGCCAGGAACGCGCCGAGGAAGCGGGGCTGGCCGACCGGGTCAAGTTCAGCCTGACCGACTACCGCGATGTCACCGGCACCTTCGACCGCATCAGCTCGGTCGGCCTGATCGAACATGTGGGCACGCCGCATTACCCGCAGTTCTACGAGCACACCAACCGCCTGCTCAAACCCGATGGCGTGATGATGAGCCATTGCTGCGGGCGCGCCGGCCCTCCCGGGTTCACCGACGCCTGGACGCGCACCTACATCTTCCCCGGCGGCTACATCCCCGCCCTGTCCGAACTGGTCAGCCAGTCCGAGCAGTTCGGCTGGCAGGTCATGGATGTGGAAGCCATGCGCTTCCACTACAGCCACACGCTGGAGGAATGGTACAACCGCACCGTCCAGCACCGCGCCGAGATCGTCGATATGTACGACGAGACCTTCTACCGCATGTGGCTCTATTACCTCGCCGGGGCCGAACAGAGCTTCCGTCACGGCGACATGGTCAACTGGCAGCTGATCTATGTGAAGGACCGCAGCGCCATCCCCATGACCCGCGAATGGATCATGGAAGAGAGCGCCCGCCTGCGCGCCGCCGATGCCGATCAGGTGCCCGAATGGCGCTTCGCGCAGGCGCAGGCGGCGGAGTGACGGCGCTGGACGCTATGTAGGATCCGCCCTCGGGCAATCCTACAGGATGGAGCACATGGAGCACAGTCCTGTGGGTAATTTCTTTGGGGCGCGAATGGGACCGGCGGGCTTGGCCGAAAAGAGGCAACGATGCGAAAGAGCGAGGCTACGGCATATCGATTCGCCATTGTGTAGGAAACGGCTTTTGGCCTCTTCATGCGAGGGTGGGATTTGCAAAGACGAAACACGCTGAGCGTCCCCTTCCCGTCATTGCGAGCGAAGCGAAGTAATCCATGGAGTGACGGCGCGGCAATCAGCAGAGGTCCCTACGCATTGAAGGTTGCACGATGGATAGCTTCGCTCCGCTCACAATGACGTAGTTTGTGAATGGGGTACTTCGCATTAAGGGCCATGGCATGGAGCTGAGTTGCGCAAGACACCGGCAATTTCTGCCCGACCTTCGTAGCCCATGAAAGGCACGACGCGCCCCTCCCAGTGTCATTGCGGGCAACGCGAAGCAATCCACCGTGCGACGGATTTCTAGCCGAAATTATCGTGCATCTGCACCATTCCAATGGATTGCCGCGTCGCTTCGCTCCTCGCAATGACGGACCTAGGGGTGACTTAGCCTTGGACGTGAAGACCATCCATCATAGCCCCAGTCATTGCGAGCGAAGCGCGGCAATCCATGGAGTGACGGCGCCGCACTCAGCAGAGGTCGCTGCTCACGAGATGTTGTACGTTGGATTGCTTCGCTCCGCTCGCAATGACGTGGTTTGTGAGTGGGTACTTCGCATGAAGGGCCGTGGTATGGAGCTTGGTTGCGCACGATATCGACGAATGCCGCTCGACCTGCACCGACCCTGGAAGGCACAACGCCGCCCCTCCGAGTCATTCTGAGCGAAGCGCGGCAATCCATCGTGAGACGTCGCCACCACACGCAGGGGTAAGGGTCTTCCACTCCCGAGCCACCGCGACCCCAATTCCAGTCTCGCAAAATTGCATCACGGTAATTAGCTAACCTCCAAGATCACTCTCCAGGCAGGTTACCCATGAGCAAGACCCTCTTCCGCAAGTTCCTCCAGCGCGGCGTAAGGCGGGGCCGGCTGGGCGTCGTCTATGCCGACGGCAGCGCCGATACCTTCGGGCAATCCGCCGAGGGCTTTCCCGAAATCGTGCTACGCCTGACCGACGACCGCGTGCCGCGCGACGTGGTGCTCGATCCGCGGCTTGGGGCGGCGGAGACCTATATGGACGGGCGGCTGGTCATCGAGAAAGGCGACGTGATGGGCCTCGTGACCTTGCTGCGCGCCAATAATGCGTGGGATCGGGGCGGCGATCTGCCCAAGCCGCGCCTCAGCCGCCGCCTTTTCAGGAAGGTCACCGGTGCTGCGGAAAAGGTCAACGATGCCGTCCGTTCGAAGAACAATGTCGCGCATCATTACGACATCGGGAATGATTTCTACGCCCTGATGCTGGATGACGAGCACTGGCAATACAGCTGCGCCTACTGGCCGTCAGACGACATGACGCTGGCCGAGGCGCAGCGCGCCAAGCTGGCCCATATCGCGGCGAAACTGATGCTGCGAGATGGCGACAGCGTGCTCGATATCGGCTGCGGCTGGGGCGGCATGGCGATCTATCTGGCGCAGAATTACGATGTGAAAGTCACCGGTATCACGCTGTCGGAGGAACAGCACCAGCTTGCACGCGAACGGGTGGAGAAAGCCGGGGTCGCCGACAAGGTCAGCATCGAACTGGTCGATTACCGCGATTTCGCCGCCGCAGGGCGCAAGTTCGACCGCATCGTGAGCGTGGGCATGTTCGAACATGTGGGCCAGCCCCAGTTCGAGGAATTCTTCCGCTGCTGCGCCAACCTTCTCACCGATGACGGGGCCATGCTGGTCCATACGATCGGCCGGATGGGATCACCCGGATCGACCGACGCTTTCACGCGCAAATACATCTTCCCCGGCGGCTACATCCCCGCCCTGTCGGAAACGGTCGCGGCGAGCGAGAAATCCCGGCTCATCGCCACCGATGTGGAAACGCTGCGCCTGCATTACGGCAAGACCCTGCGCTGCTGGTACGCCAACTGCATCGCCAATCGCGAACAGATCCTCGCGCTTTACGACGAGAGGTTCTATCGCATGTGGCTGTTCTATCTGGCAGGCGCGGCGACGGTCTTCGAGTTCGGCGGCATGTGCAATTACCAGATCCAGTTCGCCCGCAACCGCCACGCGCTGCCTATTACGCGAGGGTATATGGGTGAGGAGGAAGAGCGGTTGCTGGGGTAGTTGGTCTGGCGAGCGCTCTCCCACGCCTTCTATCGTCATTGCGAGCGCAGCGAAGCAATCCATCACGCGACGGTGCATCACTTAAGCCGCTCACAATTCGAACGCTGGTGCCATGGATTGCCACGTCGCTTCGCTCCTCGCAATGACGAGAGTTTAAGGCGCGCGCCATCCGCTGATTAGTCCCAGAATTTCCCCGTCATTGCGAGCGTGGCGAAGCAATCCATCTAGCGACGGCGCGTCACTCAACCCGCTCACAGTTCTCAACCTCAGCTCCATCGATTGCCGCGTCGCTCCGCTCCTCGCAATGACTCGGTTGGGGATGGAGAACATGCAACTGCTCGGAACCCTCCCCCAGTCGCGAACTCAGACTACCCCCGCGCCCAGCGATAAACCGGCCCAAACCCCACGAGTGCCGCCCCCACGAACGGCAGCGCCACTACCCATAGGCGCACACCCGTGACCCCCTCGGGGCTGGCGATGCTGATCGCCGCAGTCATTGCAAGGCCGATACAGATCGCGATCATGCCGATCACGAGGCGCAGGTGCGGCACGGGCGTGTCCCGCTTCGCCGCCCCCATTCCCCGCTCGTAACGCGCGAAGAGAGCGATCAGCGGCAGCAGCACCGCGATATAGAGCGCGAACCAGACCGGCCGCGCCCACCACCACTCTGCGCTTCCCGGAGCCATGCGCAGACCGATCCCGCCGCCGAGCCATGCGGCCACCATCACCAGCACATAGGCGGTGAGATGCCACAGATAGACGGTCATGATCATGCCGTTCATCAGCACTGTCGCCGTCCACAACGTGAGGTTGTCGAGCAGCTTGCGGCCCCAGTGCTCCAACGCGAGCACCAGGCCTGTCTGGGTCACTCCCAGTGCAAGAAGGGCCAGCGTAGGCGGCATGGAATTGGTGATCTCGGCCCCCGGCACGCCGATCATGGCGATGGGATAGGGGCCGTATACGGTAATGCCGATCAGCACCGCGAGCCCGCCGAGGAACAGTGCGAGCGCCCTGCCCTGCCCGATGCGTCCCTGCTGCCAGGCATAGCCGAGCTGATGGATGCCCACCCAGACGAAGATGAAATTGAGGAAATTCACATAAGGCACGTCCAGCGCAAAGGTCAGCACGTCGACCACCACGGCGGCAGCCGCGAAAACGCCCACGCTCGCAAAGCCGAGCTTTTCCCACAGCCGCCACGTGAACGGCGCCAGCGCGGTCACCAGCAGATACACGGCGAGGAACCACACCGGCACCAGCGCCAGCTCCACCGCCATGCGCACGGTCGCACGGCCCATCCCGGCCTGGGTGGCGAGAAAGGCAAACAGGCCCCACACCAGCAGCACGGGGAAGACGGGATTGATCAGGCGCTGGATACGACTGGCGAACCAGTCCGAATAATGGCCGTTCTTCGCGCGGGTCGACGACCAGCTCACCCCGTTGGAATAGCCGCCGACGAGGAAGAAGATCGGCATGACCTGGAAGCCCCAAGTGAGCCACTGCGTCCACGGCAAGATGCCGAGCAGGTGCCCGCCAACCACCTCGCCGTCGCTGCCGATATAGGGGGCTGCGACCAGCCAGTGGCCGACCACCACCGCAAGGATCGACAGGGCGCGCAGGAAATCGACATAGCGATTGCGTTCCGGCGGCGCCTGCTCCGCCAGCGACTTCGCCTTGTTCCACATGGTAGTATTGCCCCTTCTCTCCATCCGTCCGGCAGAAGATTTAGGCTCGAATACTTAACAATCCAGTAGTTGCGCAATTTGTTACTGGAGGCGATTTATCGTTTTCCTACATGGCTGCGGATGGATAGCGCCTTGGTGGTTCTTTCTCATCGTGCATTGAAACCGGCCGTATTTGTTTATGGCCAAGCGCGTCTTTATTGCTCGCATGGCCCCGCCCTGCTAGCGGCGCGGCGAATTCACAGAAGGTATGCCCATGTCCGATATCAAGCGCGTCGTCCTCGCCTATTCCGGCGGTCTCGATACTTCCGTCATCGCCAAGTGGCTCGAAGTGGAGCGCGGGCTGGAGGTCGTGACCTTCACCGCCGATCTCGGCCAGGGAGAGGAAATCGAACCGGCGCGTGAAAAGGCGCGCAATATGGGCATTCCCGACCAGCACATCTTCATCGAAGACCTGCGCGAGGAATTCGTGCGCGATTTCGTCTTCCCGATGATGCGCGCCAACGCCCGCTACGAAGGCGATTACCTGCTCGGCACCAGCATCGCGCGCCCGCTGATTTCCAAGCGGCTCGTCGAAATCGCGCATGAAACCGGCGCCGATGCCATCGCGCATGGCGCAACCGGCAAGGGCAATGACCAGGTGCGCTTCGAACTGTCTGCCTATGCGCTCGATCCGGACATCAAGGTGATCGCCCCGTGGCGCGAATGGGACCTGACGAGCCGCACCGCGCTGATCGCCTGGGCCGAAGAGCATCAGATCGCCGTGCCCAAGGACAAGCGCGGCGAAAGCCCGTTCTCGACCGATGCGAACCTGTTGCACACCTCGTCCGAGGGCAAGGTGCTCGAGGATCCTTGGGAAGAGACGCCCGACTATGTCTATTCGCGCACCGACCATCCCGAAGATGCGCCCGACACGCCCGAATATATCGAGATCGGCTTCGAGAAGGGCGACGGCGTATCGCTCAATGGCGAGGCGATGAGCCCGGCAACCCTGCTCGCCGCGCTGAACGATCTGGGCCGCACTCACGGCATTGGCCGCCTCGATCTGGTCGAGAACCGCTTCGTGGGCATGAAGAGCCGCGGAATGTACGAGACGCCGGGCGGCGAGATCTATGCTCGCGCCCATCGCGGGATCGAGCAGATCACGCTCGATCGCGGCGCAGCGCATCTCAAGGACGAGCTGATGCCGCGCTATGCCGAGCTGATTTACAACGGCCTGTGGTTCAGCCCCGAGCGCGAAATGCTGCAGGCGGCGGTCGATCTGAGCCAAGAAAAGGTAAACGGCGTGGTGCGGCTCAAGCTCTACAAGGGCAACGCCATGGTTGTCGGCCGCAAGTCGGACAACTCGCTCTATTCCGAAGCGCATGTGACGTTCGAGGATGACGCGGGCGCCTACGACCAGAAGGATGCAGAAGGCTTCATCAAGCTCAACGCCCTGCGCCTGCGCCTGCTCGCCAAGCGCGACCGGTAATATTATTACGCCTAAGCGGTGTCAGTGACGCGGTGATTTCATGCACCGCGCCACTGCCGGCATAAAATTGCGATAAACGGTGGACTTATCCACCCTGATCCACAGCCAATTCTGCGCAAAGTGGATAACCCGCGCTTCGGCGGCTTGCTAATCCGCTGCTTCAGGCGCAGCTTCAACTCATCGGAACGGCCAAGAAAGCTTCTCACCAAGATGATCTAACGATCTGAAAGGCAAGGGCTTTCCGAAACCGGGAAGACGCAGCGGGTTCTGTCCACGCGCTTTTCGAGACCCTGGTGCCAAGGCCTTTGGCCGGACGCAAGGCGGGTCGATGACGGAAGGGCGAAGGTTTCTCGTTGCGGGCCGGGCCATCCCGGTCGGTTGCCGAAGATGGCGCCGCGCAAAGGTCCTCGGACCGGATCGCGATGTGATCGTTCGAGGCGCCGGCCAGCAGTGGAAGGCCAGGCTGCGGAACCGCCCGTTGAAGCGCGGCTGGGCAAGGCAGGCGAGCGATCCTCGGATCGCAAGCGGCCGAAACCGGGCCGAGCGGAGGGTAGATCCGGATGCCGGTGCGAGCGCCGGTGAACGAACCTGAAGACCATTTTCGAATGGCCGGACGGGGAAACATCGGATGCCAAGTCTGTGTCCCTTGAACACTCGTGTTGAAGGAACTCGGCCACGCATCGGTGAGAGTGGGGTCGGCAGCGATGCCGGCCCCATTTGTCGTCTGGCTCCGGTGGGCTAACCGAGTGTCTGATCGAGGGAGTCCCTCTCTTGTACCCTAGCGACATTACACCCCCAATATGCTGTAGGCACCGTCCATCTCAGGCTTGATCACGATGAATCGTGGCCGAAACGGGGCAGCCTCCCCCCGGGTTAATGACTCCTGCGCCGAGGCCCTCTATATCCTCCCGAACCGCACGGGAGGTCCCAGACATGACCAATCGAACGCTTCGCAGCGTACTCTTTGTTGCAGCCATGGCGCTGCCCAGCACTGCCGGCCACTCGCAGACGAGCGGGCAGACGGCCATGGTACAGCCCACCTTCGCCGGGCATTTCGCGCCCTATCGCGCGCTGCCTGACCAGCCCGAGCCGGGTCCGAAAGCCGTCGATCTCGACACGTTCGAGCCGCCGGTCGAAGCCGCGCCTGCCGCCACCACGCTCGGCAGCGGGGTCGCCTCCTATTACGGCAAGCGTTTCCACGGCCGCCGCACCGCCAGTGGCGAGCGGTTCGACATGAACGGCTACACCGCCGCGCACCGCACCCTACCCTTCGGCAGCAAGGTGCTGGTCACCAATCCCTCCACCGGGAAGAGCGTGACGGTCCGCATCAACGATCGCGGACCCTTCAGCCGCAACCGCACGATCGACCTCAGCCGCGCTGCCGCAAAGGACCTCGGCCTGATCGCCCGCGGCCACGGCACGGTGGAACTCGCGCTGGTCGACTGAGGCTCACAGCCCTCGCACGCCCCCTCAAAGCACGGTGATCCTCGGACAAGAGCGCGGCGCGTCCTCGCTTAGCTGTTCCACACCCTCCGCGACCGGTGGCTCGTCCGCTGCACCCATCGCGTCCACGACCGGCTCCGCATCCTCGCAAATGCCCTCCCCGGTCTCCTCCTCACACTCCCCATCCTCCGGGTCGCACACCTCGATCCACGCGCCGTAATCGGTCTTCTCGAACAGCGCGAAACCCGCGCCCATGCGCCACCAGTCCTCGTCGCCCGCGATGAAGGCGGCGGTCTGGCATTCCTCCACGCTCAGCGGATCGCCCAGCTGGCGCAGCTCCGGCGCGCCATAGGGCCGCGCATCTTCCATCATATGCTCCAGCTTCGCCCCGGCGGGATAGTGCGCGCAGTCGCGGCAAGCGGGCCAGCGCGGCTTGTCACAGCACGGCCCCGTGCCCTCGCCCTCATTGGGCCGCGGCTCAGGCCCCTCGGGCCCCATGCGCCAATGCGCTGAACCGCCCCCGCCATCATAGCGCGCCCCCACACAGTCGCACGGTCTGTCGAGCGGATCGGGCCCCTTGAACCCGCCACCCTGCCCATGTTGGATTGCCCCTGCGCCAGTCCTACAGGATGGAGCGGATGGAGCACGGTCCTGGCGATAATTTCCCCCGCCCTCACCCGCGCCTTCCGCCCCGACCCGCGCGCTTTCGTCCAGCGCCTCGCCCCGGCGCAGGCCTTCGAGCATGGCGTCCATCATCGCCAGTGTTTCCACCACCTCGGCGCGGTTTTCGAGCCGGTCGAGCCGCGCGAGATGCGCCAGCAGCAGCCGGTCGGAAAAGCGGCGACGGCGCGCCACCTCCTCGCCGTGATAGAACACCGGCTCCTCCACCCCGTTCAGCGCCCGCTCGGCCAGCGTCGCCTCGGCATGGGTGCGCGCCGCCAGCAGCGCCGCATCCCACAGATCGGCCAGCGCAGGCGAGGCACGCCGCTGGCGATAGGCCGTCTGCGAGGACACCCGCGCCGCCCGGCAGGCAAGCCGCACATTGCCGAACAGCTGCAGGCTCTGGATGAACTCGGCCTGCTTGCGCGGCGAGAAGGAGGTATGCCCCGCCCCATGCGGACCGGCCGTGGGCGCAGGCTCGATAGTGACGATCGCGTTCATGCCGCACCTCCCGCGCTGGCGAGCGGCGCGAGAACGATGCGCGGGCAGCACGCGGCGCCCGGCGCTCGAAGGGGTCTGCGGGAAAAAGAAAAACTCATGGTTCACCTCATGATTTGTGAGTGAACCGGACCAGATATACAGGCGAAGCCGTGTAGGACAGCACCTTTTTCACACAAAATGCCTCTGCGAATACTTGCCAAACATCAGTGCGGGATACTTGGCGCAGCGCGGAGCGTTCACCCCATAGCGCGGGCGACCTCCCTCCCCCGCCATCAGGATCGCCATCCATGTTTACGCAATTGAATCCGCCGCTGCCTGTGACCGTTATCGATAGGGGAAAGGGGCTGGCGCTGGCGGTGATCGACTACGGGCCGGAGCACAACCTCATCTGGGTCACCGCGCTCGACGCCAATGGCGAAATCTGGTGCGCGCCCAACCCCAAGGTGCGGATGCAGGAGAACTGGTCGATGGGGAGAGGGAAGCCGGACGTTTAGGGAGTGGTCACCGCCTATCACCTGAATAGGAAGTCCGTAGGTCCCCTTCAGCTCGACCGGCGATCAAAATCAAAAGATATCACGAGGGCGCTCTTCGGTCACTTGAGGCTCGAATGAGTCATCTTGGAGAAAAGCGCCGATCTGAGCATAGTAAAATTCGGTCTTGATCTGAGCGGAATTCTGCGCCAACCTTCCATGTCCACCATGTGTGGACATGGAAGGTTGGCTGAGTGGTTTAAAGCATCCGCTTGATAAGCGGACGTACCTCTTGGGGTACCGCGGGTTCGAATCCCGCACCTTATACGGAAAGCCCGCTCCGAGTAATCGTTGAGCGGGCTTTTTGCAGTTAGTTCAGGCAACATTTCTTGTATTTTTTACCGCTGCCGCATGGGCAAGGTTCATTCCTGCCAATCTTGACGCGCTTTAGCTGGCGCCCGACCCGTTGGAGATTGCCCAATCGGTTCATCCCCTTGGTCTCTTCCTCTAAGTCGGAATCTTTCTTCCATTCACCTTTGAGGTTGATGCCAAATTTAGGCATCCCATCCTGCGCCCGAACGAATAATCCGTACCAGCGACGGGCCTTGCTAACATACTTCCTTCTTTCACAATGCCTGCGCAATTTCCCCACGGAAGGGGAGCCTAAATAAGATCCGCAATGGACCGTTATGCCCTCTTCACCGTCACCGAACGCCAAAGTGAAGTCGTGAAGCTTTCCGTCCTTCACGAACTGATCACAAATCTGACGAACACCCTGCTCTATAGAGTCGTACGTCTCCTCACTCAACCTAAGCAGCGAAAATCCCAAATCAATTAAGGGAGGCTCCGAAGACTGTTCAATCGACCTGATTAGCCGCCCAACGTAAGTTTCTCGTAGTCTTGTGAGGATACCATTTGGCGTCGTCGCGCCTGGAATGCCCTGCCGACGCACAGTGAAAGCCGTGTCCAAGTCGATCGCACAGCTCTCATCGAGCATTAGAAAGTGCATGTCATCTTCAATCCAAAGATTAGATTTCAGATGGAAACTCAAAATCGTAAGTTCACTTACTACATTTAGCTTTTCTTGATAATGTACTCGACGATTAATATAACTCAAAAGATACAACGGTGAAGTTAGAAATTCGCAAAGCACATCTATGAAGAAAACATCCGCGACAAACGGTGGACTAATTTTTTCATCATTCTTTTTGTATTCAAGAATTTCTCTTACTTGCACAGTCAAGGCTGGATAGTTCTCAGAGGTCACACAAATTGGATATATTTCGTCGAATGAGCACGTGTCGATTGGCGTACCATCTTCTAACACGAGTGATACATCACCCTTAATTAAATGTTCTGAACAACTGAGGGCTTGATTGTAACTGTCTTGGATAGCTTTCTTGAAGTCGTCTTTAAGCTGTCCATCGTTGCCTTTACGTGCCTCAAGAGTCAGCTTTTTCGATTTACATTGAACTACCAGCGCGCGATTTCCGAATTTGACAAAGACATCGATCTCCCCGGCGCGAGAAGATTTGCCACGCTCTAGATTTACATTCGTAAAGACGTTTTCCGGCCCAAACACTGTCGCAAGTCTTTGGGCTACAAATTCCTCTGTAAATGCGCCTCGGTGGCGGCGTGCTATTGGTCGATATTCTTTATCCCCTTGCATCCAATAAAATGGTGAATCGTAAAGGCCTTCGCAAAGCGAGTAGGACTGAAGGCATAAATATGTTGAATCGCCAAAGTCGATTAACGGCTTCGCATTTGCGATGTTGAAATCGCCAAGAGCTTCAAATTTATTATCGGCATGACCAGGCCGTACTGAGAACGCGGAAATTATGGATTGAACAACTGTGTCCCGTAGACCCGACTCTTCCGCTATGTCTTGGACCGTAAATCGAAAAGCATTGAGTAAGGTCCATTCTCTAGGATCTTGATTGCGAAACTCTTCGATCTGCTTAAAGATTTTCTTATTTAGAAAAGCCGTAAGAGAATTCGCAAAAACGACCATTTGCGAACTAGTGAAACCGAGATTCTTGGTTAGCCAACCATCGTCCTTCGCGTATCGGATGGCTGCAAAATCAGAGAACTGAAAATTAAAAGCGCTCTCGCCTCCGTAGAAAATCGGCTCACGCAGGATGTCGGCTTGATGAAAGGGTCTTTCGACCTTTGCCAAATTTTCCGGAGTAAAAATCTCCATCATCGGTTTATTCATCGCGGCATGTAATTCGCCCATTAGGGCGATGGTTTGATCTGTTAGTTCTTGAAATTTCTTTGGATTTGGCAGGTTTGTGGACATCGGTTCATTCAACATGAGTCCGATGAGGGTGTTCATTTCCGTGCGAATTAGACGTTCTGTCGAATATGACCGCTCTAGATCCTCAGCGGTCAATTCTTCGCCGTAGGGGATGAAATTGTCTCTCCAAGAGAGATAAGCGAGAATATGAACATAGCCATCCTGCGAGACCAATTCTGCTATATCTGCAAAAATCTCACCCTCGGATCGCGCGTCTTTTGGGTTCATCATTGAACGCATCCCACCCGCCTTCTCCCGTTGCTTTTTCTTTTACGCTGCTGCTGGCTCTGACTGAGCACGCTCCAGCATAGGCTTGAGATAATGCCCGGTGAAGGACCCCTCCACCTTGGCCACCTGCTCCGGCGTACCCTCGGCCACGATCTCGCCGCCGCGGACGCCGCCGCCGGGGCCGAGGTCGAGTATGTGGTCGGCAGTCTTGATGATCCCCGCCTGCGCGGGGACAGGCTCCAGATTGTGCTCGATCAACACCACGGAATTGCCCTGGTCCACCAGCCGGTGCAGCACTTCGAGGAGCTTGCGGACATCCTCGAAATGGAGACCCGTGGTAGGCTCGTCCGGAATGGTGAGCGTCTGGCCGGTGCTGCGCCCATCGCTTCAGCTCAGCCCAAGTCCTGCGGGATGAGGCTGTCCACGTTCTTTACCGCGACCGCCCAGGAATAGAGCGCTTCGGCCACGAAGGCGCGGAACTGGCGGGAATCGACTGTCACTTCCTCGACCTTGCCGCCGGCAAAGCAGGGCAGGCCGTCCTTGATCATCAGTTCCTGCAGGCGGGCTTCGCGGCCCGAGCCGGCCTCTTCCTTCATCATGGCGAGCGCATATTCGGGGCGGATCTGCACGGCGCAGCTAGCGAACCAGAAGAGATCGTTGGACAGGACGCGATCCTGATTGCGCCGTTCCTCGCGGGCCATGAAGTCGGCGCGGATTTCGGGGTTGAAGGTGATGCTGCGGTTGATAACCAGATCGGGTGCGTATTTGCGCAGGACCTGCTCGTAAATCTCGCCGCGATCGTAATCCGCCCGGCAAATGTTGTTGCCCCTGATGTCATTGACCATGACGGGATTGCATTTGCCATAATAGGGGGTGTCGGGAATGGGCGGGAATATGGTGCCGTAGCAGCCGCTGTTGCGCAGGATATGCTCGTGCAGCGCCCTTTGTGCCTCGCCCGATTCCGGTTTGCCGTCGACAATGCGGCGCAACAGATCGGGCCTGGGCAGATCGGCGCAGCGGGCGAAGCGATCGACCTCCGAAGCGATCTGGCGCGAGACCGCCCCCGAGAGACCGTCATCCTGGAGGGTGACCGGCGTCTCCTCCCCCTCGCGCAGGGGGACGCCGGTGACGACGATATCGTCTGCCGGGGTTTCCCCCTCATCCTGCGCCGAGGCCGGCAGCGCGGCGATCAGGCCGACGGGAAATAGCGCGAGGCGAATGAAACGAAGCATAACCGGAACCTCCAGTCGTGGCTGCCCAAGCAATCAGCTTGCCAATGACGCAGTAATATATCCTCATAAATGGCGTTTTTGAAAAGCCATTATCGAAATGACAGGCGAATTTACTTTGCGCACGGGATGGCAGAGGTCGGCATCACTGCAGGTGCCGGGAAGTATTTGGTAGTGACGGGTTGCAGTTCGCGCCGCGTTCGATGCTTCGGCGGGGTGAGAGGCCCGAACGGTGCTGCGATCTTGGTTGGATTTTCTAGTCAAGGTCGGCGGGGAGCAGGCTATCGACCCGCCTGACGGCCACGGCCCAGGAGTAGGCGGCTTCCGCCACGAATGCGCGGAACTGGCTGCGATCCACGGTCACGTCGGTCACCTTGCGCCCTTCGAAACAAGGAAGCGCCTCGGAGATCATCAGCGACTGGTAGCGCACCTCCCGCTCGGACCCGGGTTCTTCTTCGAGCATCTGCAGCGCATATTCAGGACTGAGCTGCACGGCACAGGCTGCGAACCAGAAATAGTCCGCGGACTCCCGACGAAACTGGTTGCGCTCTTCTTCGCGGGCCATGAATTCCGCGCGGACCGCCGGATCGAAGGTAGCGCTGCGGTCGAACGTCAGATCGGCTGCATATTTCCGCAGGACCTGCTCGTAAATCGCGCCACGATCATAGTGGGAGCGGCAGATCGAACGACCGTCGGGCAGCGGGTGGGGATTGCATTTCCCGTAATAGGGCGGGTCGGGATAGGGCGGCATGAGGAACATTCCCCCGTAACACCCCTGGTTACGCATGATATGCTGGTCGAGCGCCTTGCGTGTCTCACCGGTCTCGGGATGACCATCGACAATGCGGCGCAGAAGGCTCGGGCGGGGCATATCCGCGCAGCGCGAAAAGCGGTCGGCTTCGGACGCCAGCTGACGCGATACCGTTCCGAATACACCGTCATCTTCGGTCTTGATCGGCGGATCGCCGTCTACCGTGGTACCTTCGACAAGGATATCGCCAGCAGCAGTCGCTCCATCGTCGGGTTGCGCGAAAAGAGGCATCGCAACCATCGAAATACTTGAAACGAGAACGAGGCGAAAGGTGCGAAGCATAGGTAAGACCTCCAGAAGCTGGGCCTTCTTGCCCTCTCGTAATAGAAATTCTTACATCATCTTTCCTGAACTGAAAAGATCACGCCCGGTTCTTTGAAAACCTTGCTCCAAAGGTGCCTTTACTTTCGGCGGTTTAAGCAAGACCCGCCATATCCTCCGAAGCATGTTTCGTGCGAACGCAATTTAGCAAAACGAGGTCTTGCTGAAATGCGCTAGGCCCTACCCAGCCGCCTCCCGCTGCTTTTTCTTTTACGCTGCTGCTGGCTCTGCCTGAGCGCGTTCCAGCATCGGCTTGAGGTAATGCCCGGTGAAGGACCCCTCCACCTTGGCCACCTGCTCTGGCGTTCCCTCAGCCACGATCTCGCCGCCACGGACGCCGCCGCCGGGGCCGAGGTCGAGGATGTGATCGGCGGTCTTGATGACATCGAGATTGTGCTCGATCACCACCACCGAATTGCCCTGGTCCACCAGCCGGTGCAGCACTTCGAGGAGCTTGCGGACATCCTCGAAATGGAGGCCCGTGGTGGGCTCGTCCAG
>NZOF01000049.1 GCA_002695185.1 Erythrobacter sp. | reverse complement strand
TCTGCCCCGCCATCGCCGCTTTAGCTCAGTTGGTAGAGCACATCATTCGTAATGATGGGGTCACGTGTTCGAGTCACGTAAGCGGCACCAGCACCCCCTCCGCCAGCATCCGTTCAGGGTTGAAAAAACGGCGGAAATCTGTTAAAAATTCACTCTTTTTTGCTGGCTGCATTTGTCGCCGTCCATGCCTGTCCGTTCCCCATTGGGGGTATTGGAAAGGCCTTTTGGAACGAACGGACTGAGATGGCGCAGTGGTGGAGTGATTACCTTAATCGGCTCAAGGACGAGCGGAAGACACTCCGCCGGACGTTTCGTCAATAAAGGGGCATGGGAGGACTTGTAACCTGCCAGAGGGTACGGATCGCAAGCATTGCGAAATCGACCCTGGCCGGACGCTCAGCGCCCGATTTTCTATCTCCAACAGCAGACGTTTCGCTTTTCCGAGGTATATCGACCAACATATTCCGTTCACTTAGCCAAGCCTTAAAGAGCCGCCCCTTCCGAACACTGCCGTTCAGGTAAATCCGGAGTCGCAATCCTCGGCGAACATGTCCTAAACAGGCCCAGCCCCGCCGGCACTTAGCTGTTCGACGCAGTCGGCTCTTCCAGTTGACGGAGAATGCCGGTGTAGAGTTGCTCGATCGACATTGCGCCACGCTCGCCGGCGAAAATGTCGGTCAACGTCTCGGTGTTGATCGCTGCACTATCGAACGCCACCAGAATTTCGCCTCGAATTGCCTCCTGCATCATCCGGCCTGTATAGCCCCGCTCGCGATACCCGCTTCGAGCGTATCCTGCGATTGCGAGACCTCTGGAGTTTCGAGCGCGTCGTGCGGAAGCCGAATTTCGCGAATGTCCCCTGGCGCCACCGGAGCAAGCGAGTTGATGAAGGTTGCGATAGCGCCCGGTATGTGGCCGGATCCCTCGCCGAATTTCGCGGCGAAGTAAAGACTGCCGAATAGCGAGACGAGCGCGATGGCCCGGCCACCTTCATCGATCCCAACCGCGATCATGTGCCCGAAGGTGAATGGGTTGGCCGGTATGGCTGCCAGAGCGTCACGCGAGGTCCAGCCTGCCAGCTCGATGGTGCCACCCTCCTGAACATAGAGTTTGAAGGCATCGAGCGCTGGCTCTCGCGCGGGGCCTTCCGCACCGCCGCTTCAGGATCGCCGAGCTTCACTCCACGGTCAGTCATGAAGGTCGGTGCGGGAGGATCGAGATAGGCCTCGACCGTCGTCACCACCCCGCTTTCGACCAGCATCTGCAGATTCTGGGGGCCTCCGATTACCTCATAGGCAGGGCAGGTCCCGTCGCCAGGCTCGGTATAATGGCCATCGTCACGAATTTTAAGGCCCGATGCCGCCTGCGCGCTGTCCGTCGTTACACCGGCCTCGATCCCGCCCCAGCCAAACGGCGTCAGCACTCGGCAAATCATGCCTTTGCAGGCTGCGAGCGTCGTAGACGATGCCGACGGCGACGGCGCTGTCTTCGCAGTTGGCGGGGGCGCGGGTGTGGAAGAGGCCGCGGGCGTGCTGGCGGTGGCTATGGGAGCCGGTGGCGCCTGTCGGTTCGCATAAGCGTCAACCGCGATGACGGCTGCTATCGCCAATCCACCCATCAGCAAGCCCCGGTGCCGGGCCGAGGGCAGGTTCGGATTTGCCAAGGCCTTTCGAACCGGCGCGGTCTTTAGCGCTGCTGGCCCGAGCATTTCGTCGTAGGCGCGGCGACGCTCAGCATCGCGCAAGGTGGCATAAGCTTCGTTGAGTTGCTTTGCGCGGCGCTCGCCCTCGGCTTTCAGCCCGGTGGGGTGTCAGGATGACATCGCCACATTATTGCCCGGTAGGCAGCGTCGATGACCTTCTGCTCGGCGCTCCGATCGACCCCCTAAAATCTGATAATAGTTTGGCACGCGCACCCCCATTCAGGCAGATGAAACGAGAGGCACGGTCGAAGCAAGGCAACGCTTAATCATACGGTGCTATTCCGACCGAGAAGTCGATGACGCTAGCGCCCACCGCAGGCTTCTTAGGAGCCGCAGTTCCGGAACTGGCCCTTCATAGTAATTCTGCGATGCCGTTCAGTAAGGCATTGGATGGCAGGCTTGTTCCAGTACACGGCGTTTGGCACTTGAGAAGAGCCGACCCTTCATGGCCATTCATGCCCCCATTTCTCTTTTCGAGATCCAGGCGGTCTGCTTTCGCTACCTCATATGGCGTTGGGGATGGATGGGAGGCTCCGTGCCATCAGCGCTCCATGATCTCACGATTAGGGCAGGATCGAACGGATGGCTTTTGCCAAAGTGCCGACATCCGCCGCGCTGTTGAACAAGGCGGGCGTGACCCGTACGCAGGCGCCACGCGATGGCCCATCGCGATGCACCGTGAAAATCCGATGCTCGTCCAGCAGTCGTTTGGCGAGCGCCATATTGTCCTGCACGCTCGTCCGCCCCGCCAGCCGGAACGAGGTGACGCCGCCGTGCAGGCGTGGATCGGCCGGCGTCAATATCTCCAACTCCTTCGCGCCGCGCAGTTCTTCCGCCCACAGGTCGCGCAGATGGCGCAGCCGCGCCGCCCGCGCGGTGTCGCCAATCGCATCCTGGAAATCGAGCGCGGCCGGCACGGTCAGTTGGGCCGCGAAATCCACCGTGCCGGTATGCACGCGCGAATAGGTGCTGGCGGCAAAGGGCGGGCTGTTGGCACTGTCCGGATCGATCAGGTCCAGCCTGGCCTTTCGGATATAGATGACGCCCACGCCCAGCGGCGCGCCCCACCATTTGTGCAGGTTGAAGCCGAAGAAATCCGCATCGAGATCGGCCGGCCGGAAATCCAGCTGGCCCCAGCTATGCGCCGCATCGACGATCGCATCCACGCCGCGCGCCCGCGCCATCGCCACAATCTCCTTCACCGGAATGACAAGGCCGGTGCGATGGCTGAGATGCGTGAGCAGGATCAGGCGGATCTTCGGATTTGCCTTCAGCGCCGCCTCGTAAGTATCGATCAGCCCCTGATGGGTGGCCGGTTCGGGCAACGCGATCCGCACCACATCCACGCCCCGGCTGCGCTTGAGCGTATCGAAACAGGCCTGCATGCTGTCATAGTCGAGATCGGCCTGAAGCACGGCATCACCCGGCCGCAATCGGTTATAGCCGCCGATCAGCGCCTTCAACGCCTCCGTCGCATTGCGGGTGAAGGCGATTTCCTGGGGGGCAAAGCCCATCTTCGCCGCGACCCGATCGCGCACGGCGATCAGGTCGGGGGTCAGGCCCCGCCGGGCATAATAACTCGTCTCGCGATTGATGCGGCTTACCGCCGCCTCATAGCGTTCCAGCACCGGCCGGGCCATCATGCCCCAATTGCCGTTTTCCAGCTGGATTACATCGCGAGTGACATCATATTGGGCTGCGATCCCCGCCCAATAATCTTCATCATCGGGCCGTGTCGGACCCGCCGGCAGGACGGCAGCCCGCCCTGCAACCGGCATTGCGGCCGTCCCGATCATCATCTGCCTGCGGCTGATTTCCATGTCCCTTGCCTAGCCGATCAGAAGGTCAGGCCCAAGCGAACATAATATTGGCCGCCGTCCGTGTCATAGGGGGCGTTGCGCGAATAGATGAGGCCGCGGACCGCCTGGTTGGTTGCCTCGTCGGGATAGCTGTTGAAGATATTCTCCGCCCCGCCCCGGATTGAGATATTGGGCGTGACCTGGACACTGGCCGACAGGTCGAACAACACCATCGATCCGAAGCGCTGATAGAGGTCGCCGGTCGCATTGCCGCTGACGTCGGTCCAAGCGCCATAATAGCGCGCACGGCCCTGGATGCCGACCTTGCCCAGCGTATAGCCGAGCGATGCGGTGCCATTATGCTTGGGCAGTCGTTCCTCGAAGATGATGCGCTGGCTTTCGTTTGCGATGGCTGCCGACGTGCCGCTCGTCACCTTGGTCTGGTTGTAGTTGTAGGCCAGGCTGATGTTGGCGGTGCCCGGTCCGACCGGCTTCGCGTAGGCCAGCACGACATCGACGCCGCGGGTGCGGGTGTCGAAATCGTTGGTGAAATAGGTGACGGAGGTGAAGCGCTGCGGATTGGGCAGGCTGGCCGGCACCGCGAAGGTGCGCGACTGGCCGAAGCGATCGCGCAGCTTGATTTGATAGAGATCGATGCTGCCGGTCAGACCGAAGCTCGACTGGAAGGTCAGGCCCGCCGTGATGGTGCGCGACTTTTCCGGGGTCAGCGGCTTGGCGCCCAGGGCGATCGCGATAGGATCGCTGGGCGACAGGCGGCCGGTGTTGAAGATTTGCATCGTGGTCGTGTCTAGCCCCTGGCTGGTGTTGACCGCGTTGAGCTGCGCCGGGGTCGGTGCGCGGAAGCCGGTAGAATAGGTGCCGCGCAGCGCCACGCCCTTCACCGGCTCGAACCGGGCCGAGAGCTTATAATTGAAGGTATCGCCAAAGGCCGAGAAATCCTCATAGCGGCCAGCCGCCCCCAGCGTCACCGCCTCGATCGGCCGCACCTCGACATCGACATAGCCGGCATAGCTGGTCTGCGACCATTCGCCGGCATTGAGCGGGCTGAAACCGGGGAAGCCGTTGCTGTTGGGGGCAAGGCCGGTCACCGCGCCCGCGCCGATCGCATAGGAGGCCGGGTCGCCCGGACGGATGCCGTAGGTTTCCTTGCGGCGTTCGGCGCCAAAGGCGATGTTCGCCGGCTCGAACAGCCCAAGCGGCAGGCGATAGACGAAGTCGGCATTCAGGTTAAACTCGCTTTGGCGCAGGCGGCCCAGATAGAAGCTGGTCGGGCTGTCCGGCCCCATCGACGCATTGAGCGATTCATGCATGTTGTAGTTGATGCGGCTGCGCCCGGACGAGGCGCTAATATCATAGGTCAGCCGTTCGCCGATGGCACCGCGCAGGCCGGCATCGGCCTGATAATCATCATATTTCGTGCCGAAACGCGGGGTGAAGCCGGCCGGATAGAGGCTGGCGAAATTGAAGCCGGGGAAGGCTGAACTATTGCCATAGACGTTCGCCGTGCTGGCCGGATTGCGCCAGTTGAAGTCGGTCACGCCCTCGCCATTGCCCGCCGTGCCAAAGGCATAGAGGGTGACGGCATCTGAAAAATCATAATGGGCGTTCACGCCAGCCCGCACCGAGCGCAGGTCGGGCTGGCCCCAGCGCTGCACCGGATCGGGTACGTCCAGATCGGGATTGGCCGCCTGGAACGCCGCGGCATCGGGCCGCTGGCGCGTGCGCGAGGTGGCGTCGGACTTGGAAAATTCACCGGTGAAGACAATGCTGCCACGATCGCCCAGCGCCAGGCCGCCTTGCGCGCCACTCTGATAAGTCGTGCCATCGCCCTTATAATATTGCGAGAACTGACCATAGGCTTCCATGCCCGGCTGGTCGTCGAGGATGATGTTGACGACGCCAGCGATCGCATCCGACCCATATTGCGCCGACGCGCCATCGCGCAGCACTTCGATGCGCTTGATCGCCAGATTGGGGATGGTGGCAAGGTCGGCCGCCTGCGCGCCGCGCGTGCCGAGCAGCGCAGAGCGATGATAGCGCTTGCCATTGATCAGCACCAGCGTCTGGTCGGCCGACAGGCCGCGTAGCGTTGCCGGGCGGACAAAGGCCTGACCGTCAGCCGCCGGCAGGCGCTGCACGTTGAAGGACGGCAGCAACTGGGCCAGCGTATCGGACAGATCGTTGGAGATGCTTCCATCAATCGCCTTCGACGGCAGCACGTCGATGGGCGCCAGCGCATCGAACCTGGTGCGCTTCGCGTCACGCGTGCCGGTCACGATGATCGCGTCACCGGCACTGTCTGCGGCCGGTGCGGCATCCTGCGCCACGGCGAAAGAGCACGCAGCAAATTGCAGCGCGACAAGCGCGCTGGCGGTCATAAACTTCATGATTGTCCCCACGGATGCGACAGATTCTTGTTCTGCGCGAGCCGATAGGGACGCGATATGACGGTTCTGTGTAGTTTGCGAAAAATGTTCGCATCTGTCGCCGCCTCAACCAGGGTAAGTTGCGCTCACTTATTTTCAAATCAGCAGAAGCCTGATCGTGCAACACTCGACTGATACGAAGATATTGAGCTGCCGCCTGCAATACTACTTTAGCCGGCGGGGCGAGAGACTTCCGACCCTTTGTTTCCGTTCAGTCTCTGAATTTCAATCCTCAGTGGAAACGGTCCGCTGTTCCAACAGATGTTGATCAGCAGCGGCCACAGCCGCGCCATCAGGCCAGTGCGACAAACAAGTTCCTGTTGGACGGCCGTACTTGCGCTGTACCGCATGAAAGCTCAGCAGCACCAACATGGACACCGGACAGTTTCGGTAGCGCCAGGAGGCTCAATGCATAGCCTATGATGGCGCTGCCGCCATAACCCACGATCGGTGTCGGATAGTTGCCTATGGCGGCTGCCATGATCACCGTGAACCAAGTTGCGCCGAAAGCGGCGTAAGTTGCGCGATTGTCGGCATCGCGGCTCCAACCGGCTAAAGGCGGAACCAAGAGCAACGCCATGCCCCCCAACACTGCCAGACCGGCACTGACGTGAACTTCGAATGACGAGTAGAGGATCTGATCGACATAGGGGACAGCTGGCAGTGTATCGGCACGAGCCAGCGTTACCGCAAAACCGGTGAGGCCGAAGGCCAGGGCTAGGGAGGCATGCTTATCACGGCGTACAATCGCTATCGCGGCAAGGCATAGCGCGAGCATACCGGCCATGCCCCGGTCAGGCTGAAGCGCCATTGCAGCAGAGGCAGCAATGATGCCGCCGGTCGATAGCGCGCTACGGATTGACGCGAAGGCGACGAGCATCACCGGCAGCAGGATTAGGCTGGGTTGGATGGCCAGTCCGCCCAAGTTCACCCAGCGCGCAGCACCATCAACCTTGGAACCAAGAAGGGCGGTCGCCAGCAGCGCGCCTGCCATGGTGATAATCGCACCGTTTATCCATCGCTGACCCGTCACTTCAGTGCGGTCTAGCAGCGCCAGCATCGTCAGGCCGATAGCCAATGCGCCAAGGTTGATCCCAAGATAGCGCATCGGCGCGCCAGCGATTGCCATATAAACAATGCCAAGTATGACTGCGCTAATCGCACAGATGATGCCGATAGTACGAGGACGACCTAAGGTGGCGTCGACGATGTTCATGGTCGATCCTTCCGAAAGCGGAGCGCGTTCGCCGATGAGCGAGGCGAAGATTTGGATTAGATGCGATGCGAGTGCACGCGGCATGAGTCCGCAAAGGCTGTTGAGCGTGAACAGGAGCGCCTTGGTCTCGTTCGGGATGGCGGCGGCTTCGTAACGGACCGCCCAGCCCCACGACTGCAACGGTGAGGGCAGCGTCGCTTGCAAGGCGCGGCATGCCAGATCAATCAGGCAACGGCGAAGACCCGCACTCATATCGTCGCCTCGCGGCGTCGCAAAGCTGGTTTCGCCCCTTGGCCGGGAGGATTAGCGCGGGCAAGTTGTACACCGCTCGCGGTCAGCCGATAGGCGTGCCGTGGAGGACGGCCACCTTCAGTCGGCTGCTGCCATTCCGCTTGGAGATAGCCTTGTGCCTCCAAACGGATCAGAAGTGGATAGAGGGTCCCGGATTTAACGTTGGCAAGCTGCGCCAATTCATAGCCATGTGACCATTTGTCGCCGGCATCGAGCAGAGCGGCGAGGACCAGCCGGGCATGGGGTGAAAGGGCGCGTGTTCGGGACATTGACAATAAATCTATCTATGTAGACTTATTGTCAATGGCATTTTGACAGAGCTAGAGCATCGAGTCTTTAATCGGACGCATATCCAGCGGCTTTGAGGAAGTTTCGGCATTCGTCTGGGGTGTAGAGGTCGCAGATATTGCCGA
>NZOF01000006.1 GCA_002695185.1 Erythrobacter sp. | reverse complement strand
CGGGCGAGCAGAAGACGGGCCCTTTTGGTCTTTTCGGGATCGGTTCGAAATCGCGCCAGCATGAGGTTTTCTGGCTCTTTGCAGTCGTGCGTCCCGTCGTGACCGTTTACGAAACGGCGGATAGCCCGATTGCGCCGCGTTCGATTCTCGACACGCGCACCACGGTCAATCCGTACGATGAAGGCAGCTACGGGGTTGCCGGTGTCGCTGGACAGACGGCAGCTTATGGATCCGATCCTCAGACGACCATCGAGGGCGGGCAGAACAGCTTTTATTATCAGGGCGGGTTTACGCCTGCCAACCGGATCCCCGCGGGCGTGACGACGGCAGCGCCGCCAGCGCCGCGCGATGTGATCGTGCCGGGTGCAGGTACGCAGCCCGAGGTTAATGCAAACCTGCCTGGCGGAAGCATTCTGCGCGATCCCGGTGTCCCTGGGGTTGGCAATCGGGTGGAGGCAATTGGCTCGCCGGTTCCGGTTCCGGCGGCTGGCGACGTCAACGAAACCTCGCGCTCGAATGAGCCTGCGGCAAACCGGTCCTTCATCCGGCCGATGACCGATCAGGAAAAGGCGAACTGATATGGGATTGTTCAAGCGGAAAGAACGGGAGCCAGCTGGGCTTGGCCGCAGCGTGGGGCCGTCTCCTGATGGGCTGCCTGACAGCTCGGCGGAGATCATCGAGATACCCATTGGGTCGCATGACGGCTCTGGTCCGGGTGGGAAAGCCAAGGCCAGAAAGAAGCTTGGCAAGAGCAAGTCGGCAAAGAAGGACATGGCGAACGCGCAAATGCAGCAGCGTCTGTCTGCTCGCGTTCTGCTGGATTCCCTCCCCGGTTTTACCAAGAATGATGCGATCGAGCAGGCGCGTCACTTCGCGATGAGCATTTGCGAGACGCCTTCCAATGCCTTCTTCCATATCGAAAAGGTTTCGGACGGATGGATGATCGAGGTTCAGGACGGCGTGGGCTATGCGTACCTGCCATCGGCGATCAAGCTCGCGAAGGATAATCCCGGCCGCACGATCGCAATACCGATGCTGCGCCGGTTCCATACGCTGCATTATTCGACGCGAACCGACAGCTTCGATGCGCAGGTATTGCCTGAAGGCGATGAACCGGAAGATCCGCTGGGCGGTGAACCGCTCTATGCGCAGCGGGGCCCGTCGATGACGCCTGTAATGAAGCAGTACAAGGAGTGGCTGATTACAGGGATCGGAACAGCGGCGGTTGGCGCGGTGGCGCTTGTCGCGGCTCTGGGTTTCTACGTTATGGACCCTGAAACCCAGATCCCCCCTGAGTGGCGCACGACGAACACAAGCAGTCTGCCGATCATGCAATGGGACGAGCTGATGGAAGGCGATGCGTCGAGCTACGTGGTCCGCATGGAATTCGTCAACGGCCAATGGCGTACGGTGAGGCAGAGCGCGGACGCGGTTGTCGAAACGGCAGATGCGGCCGTCGGCACGGCGGCAACAATTCTTCCTTCACCCGGTAGCGTGCCACCTCCGGCGGCTGCCCCTGCCCCGCTTCCGCCGCCAACGGCTCCATTGAACTGACGAGGTCAGCCATGACTCCTGAACAGCGCCGTTTCAGCGGCATCATGCTTTTTACCGTAGGTATCATTTCGCTTTGTATGGCTGGGCTCGTGACCGGCCTGAACCTGTCGACGCGGGCGGATGCGGCTGAACGCTTTGTCGAAGAACAGAGAATGTGCGTCGCGCGCCTCAACGTGCTTGGCGGAACGATTTCCGATCTTCCCGGCCGCATCGAATGGACAAAGACCGGCCTTGAGCGCGCACCAGCTTTGCTGGGCGAATCCAGTGTCGCATCGGTCATGTGTCCGGGCTGGACGATGACGCAGGCTTGCGTCGGCATGGAATGCCCTGTCCCGAACTCGATGAACATCGTCCTCGAGCCGATGAACAAGCCCGAATGAAATGACGACGATAATTCTGTCCATCCTGGGCATTCTGCTGGCAGCGGCAGCTGCCTTGATGATCGTATTTTATGGCGGGGATGCCTTTAACGAAGGTTCGGTAAGCGCGCATTCGAATACGCTGGAGAATGCCGGGACGAATGTCTTGTCGGCTTCGATGATGTACCGCCTGGAGAATGGATCGCTTCCAACCTCGCTGTCACAACTCGTGTCTGGCGGGCGCTATCTCCAGGAAGAGCCCGATCTGATGGGGATCGGGTCATCCTCCTATATTGCGGGCGGCTATTACGACGTGATCGACATCTCGCGTGAGGTTTGTCTCAAGGTCGTGGAGAATCTGGCGGCTGAAGGCGGACCGGCACCATCGGTTCCTGCAGCGCGGGATACGGGTGCGAAAATGGGATGTTTCGATCCATCGAGCGGCGGAACCCCCAATGCGAGCATCTTCTACGTAAAGCTGTAGATTTAGCAAAGTTGATGACCAAAATTGAAAAGGCGGCCTTCGGGTCGCCTTTTTTCATGCGGTCAGTCCGTAATATCGACGCTGGGCAAAGAGAGGGCAGGAAGTTTCCGCACCCGAAAACTTGGCGGATATGGGGCAGTTTGGCATGACCGGCCGTCTTTCAACAAACGGAAAATGCGTTCTTTTGCCATATTTACAGGATGGCGTTTTGGCTAAAGCCATTCCCTGTTCCTAAAAACCTAACCGGATCGACGGCTGGCGCCATGCAGAACCGATGCGGGGATGCTGTGCGGTTTGCGGGGCGCTCGGTCGGTGTGGTTTCAAGACAGGGAATATTTCAATGACTACGATCATCCTTTCAATCCTGGGCATCCTGCTCGCAGCTGCGGCGGCGCTCATGGTGGTATTCTATGGCGGCTCCGCGTTCGAAGATGGCTCGGTTGGCGCGCAGGCTAACACGCTGCAGAATGCCGCGAGCAACGTGCAGTCGGCGTCGAGCATGTTTCGCATGACGACGGGCGCTGCGCCAACGGCTATGACCGATCTGACGACCGGCGGTCAGTATCTGAGCGCTGCGCCGTCGATTGAAGGTGTGACGGCTGGCACCGCGACGATTAGCAGCGGATATTACGAGGTGACGGCTGTTCCAGATGAAGTCTGCCTCAAGGTAAACCAGAACGTCGGCGTCAACACCGATGCGCAGACCGTCACGAATATTCCGACGGCGCGGCCGACGGCCAAGGTCGGCTGCTTCGGTACGTCACCGAACTATACGTTCTTCGGCACGCTCTAAGCGGTTTGCCGGCTGAGAAAGGGCGGGCCGAAGTCCGCCCTTTCTTCCTAACCGCCACCCTGACTTCCAGTGCCGATTGGCTGGCGACAAAGATAGGCATCAAAAATGACAACGATCATCCTTTCGATCCTGGGGATCTTGCTTGCCGCCGCCGCTGCTCTGATGGTGGTATTTTACGGCGGCACCGCTTTTGAGGATAGCTCGACCGAGGCGACAGCGAATTCGCTCCAGAACGCAGGAGCAAACGTTTTGGCCGCTTCTGACATGTACCAGTTCGAGAACGGACGCCTGCCTTCGACCCTCGATGATCTGACGAACAACGGCCGTTATCTGGCGGCAGAACCGGACATCGTCGGTTTTCAGGCGAACCACAATTTCGAGATTCATTCGTCCACGCATCGAAATTATGCGGTCTTCCCCGTGCCGCCGGAGGTTTGCCTGAAGGTGAACCAGAACGTCGGCGTGAATGACAACGACGATGAGGTTGCTGACATTCCAAATGGCCGGTCACCCAACAAGGTCGGCTGCTGGGGCAGCCCGGGTTGGTACACCTTTCAGGTGCGGCTCGGAACCTAAGAAGCTGATCCTTTAAGCTCGAGGAAAGCAGAGCATTACATGACAACGATTATGCTAACCGTCCTGGGATTCCTGCTTGCTGCGGGAGCCGCCTTCATGGCGTTTTCATACGGCGGAAGCGCTTTCGACCGGTCTTATGACCAGTCCTCGGCAGCGAGCCTTATCTCGAATGGCTCATCAGTGTCGGCGGCCGCCAATATGCATATGACGCAGCGGGGCTATTTCCCCGCGAATCTTCGCGACGTGACGCTCAGGGGTATCTACCTTCCGACGGAGCCTACAATCACGGGGATCGGCACGTCGCATGCGATTGTCGACGAGAGATACGAGGTTGCAGGGATAGATCACCGTATTTGCTACGAGATCAATTCCGAACTCGGACAGAACGGTGACGTCGTGACAGCTGGCAGCCGGCCAGGCCAGATGGGCTGCAACTCGACCGATCGCGTCTTTTACGCTGCGTTTTGATCCGCAGAATTCGGTTGTGTGCCGGTCTTAGGATGATTGCCGTGCGCGTTGTTAAAAACGGGCGCGCATCCTAAAACATACCCGCCGGTCTTCGAAAATAGGGGAGTTAGCCAGTGCTTCAGATCTTTCTGGCCATTGTCGGGATATCGCTCGCCGCTGTCCTCAGCTTTTCTATGCTCGAGCGGACCGCTGCCCAGGAAATCGACCGAGACTGGACTGAAAACAATCGCCGTCTCGACATGGCGGCTGAAGCGCTAGAGGCATCGCTCCGGACCATTCCTGGAACGGATGCGCCCTCGCCTGCGAATTTCGTCTCTGGTGACATCGCTGTGTTGCCTGCCGGTATAGGCACGATCAATCAGACGGTCTCCGGCGTTCCTTTTCTCTATTGCCCGATTGGAGCGGTTTCCGCGGCGGCGATTGGCAGCCTGCCAGTAGCTACCCGTACAGTGTCGATGGGCGATAGCGGGTCATATAGCGTCTACTCGTATGGAGACGCGGTTCTGGCGTCGAACCTGGCGATGGACAATTCCTGGAGCCAAGGTCCACGACCCCTGGCTTTCATTGTTGCTGCTGGGCGTAGGCAGGATGGTCCGGCGAGCTGCAGCCGGGTAAGACAGGTCAATGGTCAGGCGGCGATCGACGGCGGCATGGCGCGGGCGATCTATTCGCCAGTGGATCCAGCCCACCCGTCTCAGCAAGGATCAAGTGGCGCTTCTGGCCTGACGACGTTCTGGGTGGCGCCCGGCGCGACGGGAACAGGCCGCTCGATAGATAGCCCAGGCAATATCAATGCGGTGCTGCGGCATTACCTTCTTCACAATCCGGACCGCTTCGAACTCATTATCAGCGGGGTTGTGCAGCCTGATGCCGCGCTTTTTGAAAGCTGGAGCACGAGCTTGGCGCATTCCGGCGCGACGGTGACGCTGCGCGGTGCAACAGGGGGCGCGGGAATAAGCCTGGATGTTTTGCAACATCTCTATTCGTCAAAGCGGATGGTTCTGGCGAACCTGACGCTGACGAACATTCAGCCGCGGACTGAGGATGGCGAGATGATCACATTACTCGGCACGGTCCAGATAAATACCGGGAATTACGGGGCATGGGTCCTTGCAGGCGGCAAGATGGTGATGCGGGACGCCACCTTGATTGGGAATATGGAAGATTCATCGAGGGGTGTGCTGAGATTGTCGGGTGAGCTGGTGATGTTCAACTCGACGATTATTCCAGCGGCAAACAATACCCAAAACGTAATCTACGCAACCGGCGAGGCTTCGGTGATGATGGAAAATAGTGTGCTTGGAGGCGCCGCCCTCGCGAACAGGCCAACCATCTCAGCAATACAGATGAACGGAGCTGGCTTTTTCTATACTGACGCCAATAGCCGGGCCTATCAGGCACCAGGCCGGAATTGCTGGTATAGCCAGTCGCAATTCGGAACGCTGGCTCCCAAGATATTGATTGGGACGGGAACGGGTCTCTCGACTGTTCGTGCGTGGGCCGACACTGATCAGCCGCCTCCTGAAGGCGCAACGCAGGCCGAAATTGATTATTACGAGACATGGCGGCAGCGGCTTTGGCTGGCGCGCGATAAGAATGTCTCGAGTGCCCAATGCATCGCGTGATTTTGGGCGTCCTGCCTGACCATCCTATAAATGCCCCGAAAGGAACAAGGCCATGCAGCATCTGATTTTGCGCGCAGGACTATCTTGGGCTGGCGGGTTCGGGCGATATGTCGATCTGGCGGCAGGCTGGTGCCTGATCATCGTCGGCATTGGTCTTCGGTCGCCTGCGCTTCTTGGGTTTGGTGCGCTTTCGCTGTTCACATTCGCTATCGATCTTGGCGGAATGATCAATCGGTTCATCCTTCGGTGGGCGTTGAGCCGCAAGGCGAAGAAGGGCTAACCGGCCATGTCGCAGATTATCCTGGCCCTTATCGCGATCGTGCTAGCAAGCGGCGCTGGTGTGTTGGTCATGGCGAATGTCCAAGGGCAGTCCAAGCTCATGCAATTGAGCGAGGATCGCATTCGTCTCGACGAAATCGCAAGCGCGCTGGAAGGCTCGATCAAAAGGATTCCCGGGACGGAACATTTCGCCGCTCCGGCCGCGAAGATCGGCACGGTATCTGGATGGGCAGAGTTGCCTGATAGCGTCGGAATGGCGAACCAGACATACGGCGACATTCCATATCTTTATTGTCCGATCGGTAGGCTGAGCTCTGGTGAAGCCGTCGGGCTTGGCGCGCTCAGCTCCCAGCAGATCGAAACGCCTGGTGGCGCCTATAATGCGTCCTCATACAACGGCATGGTCGTGAATACCAACCTCGCCCTCGATGGGGCGGTAGAGAGCCAGCTGCGGCCTTTGGCGATATTGGTAGCAGCTTCAGTGAAGGCCGATAGGCCGCCCAATTGCGGCGACGTCCGCTTGGTCGAAGGCGCTCCTTTCGTGGCTGGCGGTATCGTCAGGGTTGTCTCGGAGCCGGTGGGAAGCGCCACGGCAGATTCAGTGCATTACGGGCGGGATGTCGAGTTTTGGGTTTCCGATCAGGGAACCGGTGATGGCAATAGCTATGCTGAGGCGATGCACGTCGACAAGGCACTAGACCATTACGTCAAATTCAAGCCGGATAGCTTCACGCTCAATTTTGGGGACTATTCGCATGCCTCTGATGCCGCATGGCAGCGTTTCATTCAGGCGACGGCAAATTCAGGCGGTTCCGTCACTTTCCGGGGATTCTCGCCGAACGCGGCGCTGCGTGGGATCAACTCGGGTTTCTGGGCTACGCCTGGCAAGCTGACGATCGAGAACATGACGCTCTACGGTCCGGCAATTGGCGTCGAAGCTGGAGACGAGGCCAATCTGTCGGGCTTTGTGAATGTGAGCCCGTATAATTCGGGCGATACCATCCGGGTGTACGCCGGCGGACGCCTCAATGTTTCGAACGCTTCGGTAGGCTTCTTGAGCTCGCTTGTCGGGATTCGTGTCGAAGGCGAAATGGACGCTCAAAGCAGCGAGTTTTATGCAGGAGAAGCGGGTTTCAGGGCGCACTTCCAGATCAAGGGCGGGTTTGTGAAATTCAGGAATTCGCAGATCAATCGAAAAGGCGAAGCAGCTTCGATTATGCCAATCCTGGTAGATGATTTTGGTCAGGTGGCATCGGATGCAGCCTCTAGTGTAGGCGCGAAGCCCGGCGTCGGGTGCTGGCAGTCGCGCAACGGCGATTTGACCTTCGCGTTTTCGAACCAGACGAACTCAAGGGTTCCGCCGGAATCGAATTACGCTCCCCCGACCAATATGGGGGACCAGGCGGCGGTAGAAGCTTGGCAGATCGAACGCGCGAAGCGGATTCGTGCGCGGCGGCAGAACATGTCTCAGATGAGCTGCGTGTAAGGAAGGGACTGAGCTATGATGCAGATCCTTCTCACGGTAATCGGCCTCGCCATGGCGGCGGGGGCTGGATACGCCCTGATCCTCAATTTCTCGACACAGACAATATCATCGGAGGTTGCCTCGACGACAGAGCGTCTCGATCTGGCGGCAGCAGCAATAGCGAAGATGGCGAAAGTCATCCCGGGAACTGACGTTCTTTCCCCGCCTGTAGAGACCTATGACGCCTCGGTAGGTTACGCAACAATGCCCGTAGGTTCAGGGCCGTTCAATTCGCGCGTCGATGGTGTTCCCTTTCTCTATTGTCCTGTGGGGAAGCTGAGCGATGCTCAGGTAGCGCAGCTTAGCGGAACGGTAGAAAGGACGCTGCAGCAGCCGAGCACGTCTGGTACAGAACGAGTGTACGGTAAGCTGGTGGTGCAATCTGATTGGAGCGCCGCAATTGGGAGCGACGTTCGATCGCAATTCGATCCGATTGGTATTCTGATTGCTCCTGAACGAGGGCGAAGCTTGCCGCCGTCCTGTAGCAATATCCAAGTGAGAGACGGACGGGTCATTGTCACGAATGGAATTGTGCGGGTGGTCTCGAACACGAGAGGATTGGCCAGGAGCCAGTCCGATATGAGCACAATTTATGTATCCGCTGATGGTCGTGGCGGAGGCACTGCGCCGGATGACCGTGCTTCCATCAACTCGGCACTCTTGCACTTTGCGGTCTATCAACCTGACCAGTTGACGATCAGCGTGGCCGACTATGTGACGGTCGGTGGCTCAGCGTGGTCGCAATTCACGGCTGCTGCGGCTAATTCGAGCGGTAACCTTGCAATCGTTGGCGAAGGAAGCGGCGGGGCGACTATGAACGCCCCAGCCGGAACGCCCTTTCATGCACCTGCAAAGCTCTCGCTTCGAAATATCGCGTTTGCCGGTCCCCAGATCGTCGTCAATTCAGGCGACGAGATGTTCCTGACGGATCAGATCGTGCTCTATTCGAATGCACAGGCGGCAATCTGGGTGCAGAAGGGCGGCCAGATCCACGGACAAGCAGGTCTGCTCGCTTTCGAGAACGGCGGAAGATACGCGTTCAAGGTTGATGGAAAGGCGCGCTTTGAGGGCATCAACATAGTCCCGATCAATGCATCTCCGAATGGCATCTTCATGATCGAGGGCGGCGATTTGTCTTTCAAGAACATGATGGTTGGCAGCGACGGATCACTGCCGCTCGTTCGCTCGCAGGTCGCTCCTTTTTACGTCATCGGGTCAGCGACGATGGTGAGCGATCCGTATGTGGATGCCCGAGGGTCCTCGGGAGGAACATGTCATTATTCGGCTGATGGAAATGCCATTATGAAATGGGTTTCCCAGTCAAAGCTACAGGTACCCGAGGAGGCCAGCTATGCCGTTCCGAGCGTGGATGACAGTCCCGCTCTGCGCAATGCGTATGAGGCCGCGCGACAAGAGCGCAATGTAGCCCGCCAGCATGTCTTCACTTACATCGACTGCGTTTAGGAAGATCGTCCAGTGACCAATCTCATCCTGGTGACGCTTGGCGTCTTGTTGGCAAGTGGTGCGGCCGTGATGGTCACCTTCTATGGCGGGACAGCCTTTACAGATACGCGCCGCAACGGCGAGGCAAGCAAGATCATCGTCGAAGGTAGCCAGATTGCCAGCGCATTCGATGCGTTTGTGCAGCGTGAAAGGCGCCTGCCTGGCGGCGGCAGTTCCAGTGAGGACGCGCTCGATGAGCTTCTTGCAGAAGATTATCTCAGCGAAATACCCAATGGCGCAGGTCAGTCGGGCTGGAAGATCGATTATAGCGCCGGGATGATCTACTCGGTCGTCGGATCGGCGTCCGATGAAGAGAGCATGAAAATCTGTCGTTCGGCGCGCGCACAGATCGGCCTTTCAAATCGCGATACGGTGTATCGCTGCGATGGCAGCGATTACCCCGGAGGGTCATTGCCTGACCGCGAGCCCTGCTGCATCCATTAAATTTCGCGTTTCGCGCATCCCATCCTAAAATGTGGGTGACGGGCTGGCTTTCTCCTGCTGGTCGTAAAGGATGAGATTGATGTTCGGTTCAAAGAGCAATGCGGTAGAACTGGCTGACACGGCGGTCATGGACCGCGGTCTGTCTGCGGACGAGAAATTCGGTTCTGACCAGGTTTACCTGTCGGATGCGGAACTGCGTTTCGGCCACATGCTCATTGAAAAGGGTTTCGTGACGCAGGACCAGTGCATTGCCGCGGTCTGGGAAGCGTCCGAGACATCGGCCGGCCTTGGCGAAACGCTCGTGAAGCAGCACGTGATGCAGCAAAAGACGCTGATCGCGCTACAGGAGGATTTCGATTCCGGACAGATCTCCTCGGCGGTTCAGTACAATGTCCCTGTCGATGACGTGACATTGCTGCACGAGGAGAAGGTTGTGCTGTTCGGCATGAGCTCGCACAGCCTCTATCTCGGCTGTCTTGGGAATGAGCGGCGGGTGCGTTCGCATTTCGTGCGCGAGTTTCCCGATAAGGTGCTTCGTTTTATTCCGGTAAAGCCAGCACAGGTGAGCCAGTTTCTCGAGCGGACCGACAGGCTGCCTCGCAAGACTCTCGAACGCAACGGCGGCGGGCGCCTCGAGATAACGCGCTATATCCCGCGTTCGGTTAGCGACGGCGATGTGCTGGATCTCATCGTGAACGTCGCAGGTGTCCGCGGAGGTTCGGATATCCACGTCGAACCCAAAGCCACGAGCTACACGGTTTTCATCCGTATCAACCGTATCCGCAAGATCGTCCATGAAGGCTCGATCACCCAGTACAATGCGCTACGCGCGCAGGTGAAAGACCGTGCGCGCATGGACCAGTCGCAGATGCGGCGGCCTCAGGACGGTGCCTACAGCCAGGAAATCATGGGACGAATGTTCGACCTTCGTGTCGCGACTTTCCCCATGAACGGTGGGCAGGAAAAGATCGTGATCCGTTTGCTCGATCCGGACAAGGCGGCGAAGAGGCTGGTTGATCTGGGCATCACGAAGACGGACGACTGGCGTGCGGCATGTTCCTATTCGCACGGGCTTATCCTGGTCGCGGGAAAAACCAACTCGGGCAAGTCGACGACACTTATCGCATCGCTGCGCGAAAAAGACCGGATCGGGCAGTCGATCTATACGATCGAGGATCCCGTCGAGCACCAGGTGGACTTCCTGACCCAGATGGCGGTCAACCGGTCGGAATCGGTGCAGCTCGACTTCAAGACAGGCACTCGCGCGATGATGCGAGGCGACCCGGAGATCATCCTGATCGGCGAAACCCGCGATACGGAGACAGCTTCAGCGGCGGCGCAGGCGGCTGAATCGGGTCACTTGGTCTTCACGACTATCCACGCCGGCACGGTACGCGAGACGGTAAGCCGGCTGAAGAGTTTCGGCGTTGATGAGGCGGAGCTTCGTCCGATGCTCCGCGGCATCCTGGCGCAGCGCCTCATCCGGACCCTGTGCCAATATTGCAGAGGGGCCAAGTGTCCGCATTGCTTGCACACCGGCTATGACGGGATGACCGTGATTTCGGAGATGGGGTTCTTCCCGTCAGAGCGTCATTTCGACCGGATGATGAACGGCGAAATTTTCTGGGATCCGATGGTGAAGGACGCGCTCCACAAGCTTGAGCTCGGTATCACGGACGAGAAGGAGGTCTACCGCGTGTTCCGCTCGGAAATCGACTATCTGCCTCCTGAATACGAGGGCGTCGAAGAACTTGCAGAGCACGTGAAGGAGGTGATCGCAGGGAGGAAGGAAT
>NZOF01000005.1 GCA_002695185.1 Erythrobacter sp. | reverse complement strand
GTCTTGATGACGCGCCTGCTGGTCGGTACCCGCCTGCTCGCACCCGACCTCGCCATACCGGCAGAAGCCCAACAGGCTATTCTTGCCCGGCTCTGCGAGGCCGACGATTTCGACGGCCTACTTGCGCGCCTTGGCGATCAGCGCCGCGCGGTTGCGCAAGTGTGGTACAATCTGTTCGACAAAAGACTGGAGCTCGATCAATGACGACCTACGCCGAAGGCGATGCCTTTCCCGATTTCTCGATGGAAACGCCCGACGGGGGAACGGTGACCAAGGCCGACCTGGCAGGAAAGAAGGCGGTTATCTTCTTCTACCCCAAGGACAACACGCCCGGATGCACGACCGAGACAAAGGATTTTACTGAACTGAAGCCGGAGTTCGAGAAGGCAGGCACCTACCTGCTCGGCGTGAGCAAGGATTCGGCCAAAAAGCACCAGAACTTCATCGCCAAGCACGATCTGACCGTCGATCTGGCCACCGATGCGGAAGAAGCCGGCCTTTCCGACGAGCTGGGCGTCTGGGGCGAGAAGAAGAATTACGGGCGTACCTATATGGGCATGATCCGTTCGACCTACCTGCTAGGCGAAGATGGCACGATCCTGCGTATCTGGCCCAAGGTCCGCGTGAAGGGCCACGCAGAAGAAGTCTTGGCCGCCGCGCAGGACGCATGATTTCGCTTTCCTGCGCCATTCGCGATGTGCTGCTGACGGGGGACAAGACCGCGAAAATCTTCGCCACGCGCAGGCTGGCGCGCGACTGGCGTAGGGGCAAGCTAGCCTTCCGGTTCGATTGCGCGATGCCCGGTCGGCCCGAATGGCCCGCCAATCTCGAACTGCGGCTGCCGAAAGACATGCCGCGGCGGGGCAAGGGCGGGTCCGAGAAAGGGCGTCTCGCCCTTTGGCATTCGCTGGCCCATATCGAATTCGTCGCCATCGACCTTGCTCTCGATATGGCAGGGCGGTTCGGCGAATCGATGGGTGAGGATTTCGTTTCGGACTTTCTTTCGGTCGCCGCCGACGAAGCGATGCATTTCGCGCTGCTGGACCGAAAACTCGATTCGCTGGGCTCCACCTATGGAGCGTTGCCTGCTCACGACGGGCTGTGGAGTGCGGCGAAAGACACCGCGCATGACGTCGCCGCACGTCTTGCGATCGTTCCCATGGTGTTGGAGGCGCGGGGGCTCGACGTCACCCCTGCCACTTTGGAGCGGGTTCGCGCGCAAGGTGATGAAAACGGGGCGAAAATTCTTCAGCGAATCCTTGACGATGAAATTCGCCACGTGGCGTTCGGCGCCAAGTACTTTCGCGAAATCTGCACGGCGCGTGACGAGAACCCGCCGGAATCATGGCGAAATTTGGTCAAAATCCACTTTTCGGGGGGTCTGAAGCCACCATTCAACGACTCAGCGCGTTCGGCAGCCGGTTTATCGCGGGACTTCTACGCAGGTATTGTCTGATTAACCTTTTCCAGCAAAAACCAAACTCACGAGATGCCGGGGGGTTCCGGCGGGACTGAAAAAGATCGGAAAGTGGCCGGGACGCCCTTTCCGATCATGGACAAGGGGCGCGGGGCCAACCCGCGCTGGATGGACGGGTTTAGCATGAACACCAAGCGCACAACGCTTGCTTTCGCCGTGGCTGCAGCAGGTCTTACGATCGCCGCCGCCCCTGCGCAGGCTGACACGAACACCGCGGTTGCCTCAGGCGCGATCGACGTATCGAAGGTGGCTTCGCCCAATTCCGACGAAGGCGATGCAGAGTTTACCGAACTTTTTGCTCGCTGGGAAAATCCCAGTCAGACCATGTCGGCTCAGCCGATGGTTTCGGTCCCCTCACGTATGCCCTTGCAGGATGCACGGATGACCAGCGATTACGGCATGCGCGTCCATCCGGTGCTCAAACGCCGCCTCGGCCATAAGGGCGTCGACCTTGCAGCCACCACCGGCACGCCGATCTATGCGACGGCTGACGGTTTTGTCTCCAAGGCCGGCCCGTTTTCGAGCTATGGCAATTACGTTTCGCTCGAACATGGCGCCCGCATTCAGACACGTTACGCGCACATGTCTCGCGTAGCCGTTGCCGAAGGCACCCGTGTCCGCAAGGGTGACGTGATCGGATATGTCGGTTCGACCGGCCGTTCGACTGGCCCGCACCTCCACTATGAAGTCCGCATCGACGGTCAGGCAGTGAACCCGGTTCCCTACATGGTCGAATCGGAAGCGCAGAAGGCCTTCGCTCTGGCAATGACCGAAGGCGGCCAGGGCGGTAACGACGAAGAATAAGCCGAACGACGTAAAGTCTTTCACAAATCAAAAAGGGCGGCGGGAATATCCCGGCCGCCTTTTTTCTTGGCCTTTTCGCTTGCCCCTGCGATTTCTCCAGTTAGGTTTCTCAATGCAACCGGATGAGTCCCGTCAATGAGGACCGCCGGCACGAGAGAGGACCGCCAATGCACCCGATCCAGCATGCAAAGACCCGCCCCGACCACCCTGCGCTGATCCTGGCCGGCAGTGGGGAAACGATGACTTATGGCGAGATGAATGCTTACGCCAATCGCTTCGCCCAGCTTCTTCGCGCGAGTGGCATCAAGCGTGGAGATCATTTCGGTGTGCTAATGGAAAACAATATCCATTATCTGCCGCTTGTCTGGGGTGCCCAGCGTGCAGGCACGATGCTGGTGCCTATCTCCACCCGCCTGACTGCGCCGGAAATCTGCTACATCCTGCAGGATGCCGACGTTGGCCTGCTGATCACTTCGAAGACATTCGATTCCGTTGTCGAGGGCATTCGCGGACAATGCGGCGCCGTCGATCTTCTGATCGTGGGCGGCGAGGGTGAGGAAGACTACGAAGCAAGACTCTCAGCCCAGCCCTCCGAACCGATCCCCGATCAGGCGGCGGGCCAATATATGCTTTATTCCAGCGGCACCACGGGCGCCCCGAAGGGAGTCCGTCCAGCAGCTCCGCCGACAGACGATATCGAGGCGGTAAACCCGCTAGTCGGGCTCGCTGTTATGGGCGCAGGCATGCCGGCGGATGGCACCATGGTCTATCTTTCGCCAGCTCCCCTTTACCATGCAGCGCCATTGGGCTGGTGCACGACCGCGCACCGGCTCGGCGGTACCGTGGTGGTGATGGAGAAATTCGATCCAGTCCACGCGCTTGAGACGATCGAGAAATACCACGTCACGGACAGCCAGTGGGTGCCGACCCATTTCGTACGCATGTTGAAACTCGATCCGGAAGAGCGAGAGGGCTACGACCTTTCATCGCACCAGCGGGCTCTCCATGCCGCGGCGCCCTGCCCCGTCCCGATTAAGAAGGCGATGATCGACTGGTGGGGTCCGATCATCAACGAATATTACGCGGGGAGCGAAGGCATAGGGATGACGCTGATAAAGGCCGAAGACTGGCTCGCGCATCCGGGCAGCGTAGGCAAGGCGATCCACGGAACGCTCCATGTCTGCGGGAAGGATGGCGAGGAACTGCCAGCCGGAGAGGACGGCCTGCTCTTCTTCGAGAATGCGACCATTCCCAGCTACCACAACGATCCGGAAAAGACGGCCGAGGCAATGCATCCGCAAGGCTGGATGACGTTGGGTGATATCGGCCACCTCGATACGGACGGTTATTTGTACCTTACCGACCGCAAGAGCCACATGATCATTTCCGGCGGCGTGAATATCTACCCGCAGGAAATCGAGAACCTTCTGGTCACGCATGAGAAGGTGATGGATGCGGCCGTGATCGGCGCGCCCTGTCCCGATTTCGGAGAGAAGGTCGTCGCCATCGTGCAACCGAAAGACATGGCCGATGCGGGCGGCGCGCTGGAGGCGGAATTGCTGGAGTTCCTGGCTAACAGCCTGTCCAGGATCAAAATGCCCAAGCTTTTCGATTTCCGGTCGGAACTCCCACGCGAAGCGAACGGCAAGCTCTACAAACGCGAACTGCGGGACGAATATGAACGCAAGGCCGAACGGGAGACTTTGCAGGCCTGAATCCCCAAAAAGTCAGGTCAGTTCAACCCCTTCGAAAGGCAGCTGCGATGAGCTTCCGCCCGAGGTGAAGTCCCTGACAAATAGAATGCACCAAAAGACAGGCGCTGTTTAACCCGCCGTTCGCAAACCCGCGATATTGCGGGAAAAATCGAACTCGGTTCGTCGCATATTTCTACGGTTGACGCTGTCATTCTGGTAAGTGAATCACATGGATACAACAGTAGGACGATAGGTTTTCGGCAGCAGTCGGAGACCGTGTCTTCCTGCGCCAAGAAAGGGGGCTTTTATGACTTTGCTAGAGCCGCACAACATGCCGTTTGCGGCCGCGCTCGTCATCATGCTGATCCTCGCAATAGTGCAACTGATCGGGATCGCCCATTTCGGCGATGCGGACTTCGATCTGGATGCCGATGGCGATGGATTGCCGGATGCGGGGATGTTCGACGGGCTGCTGACGCTGCTCGGCATCGGGCGCGTCCCGCTGACCATCTGGCTCGCGCTGTTCCTCTTTCTTTTCGCAGGCATCGGCCTTTCGGTGCAGGAACTGGCGACAAGTCTTACCGGCAGCCCGCTCTATAGCTGGCTTGCCGCGGTGATAGCGGGCGTGGCCGCACTTCCCGTGACGGGCGTCTTTGCCGGGCCGCTTGGCCGTATCCTGCCGAAGGACCACACCACTGCCGTGAGCACCGAAAGCCTGATCGGCCGCCGGGCGACGATCACGGACGGTGTCGCGCGCACCGGTTCGCCAGCCCGCGCGAGAGTGAAGGACGTGCATGGCCAGACCCATTACGTGATGGTCGAACCGCACGAGGCATCATCGGAAATCCACGCTGGCGACGAGGTTCTCCTCGTCCGCCGTGAGGGTGGCCAGTTTTACGCGACCGCGCTCGCCGAGCGGCGCCTGTCGCCGACACAGTAATTTTGAGAAGGGGGTAAAATGGAAAATCTAATTGGAACATCGCTGGTGATGATTGGCGGAGGGGTCATCCTTGCCATCATCATCATTACATTCCTGCTGAAAATGTATCGCCGGGCCTCGAAGGAAACAGCCTTCGTTCGGACCGGGGTGGGCGGCGAGAAGGTCGTGATGAACGGTGGCGCCCTGGTGCTTCCGGTCTTTCACGAAACCATGCCCGTCAACATGAACACGCTGGTGCTTTCGGTCATCCGCCGCGATGGTGAGGCGCTGATTACGCTCGACCGACTGCGGATCGACGTGAAGGCGGAATTCTATGTCCGCGTGAAACCGGATGCCGAAGCGATAGCCATGGCCGCACAGACGCTGGGTATGCGCACGATGCAGCCGGAAATGCTGAAGGACCTGGTCGAAGGCAAGTTCGTCGACGCGCTGCGCAGCGTGGCTGCGGGCATGACGATGAACGAGCTGCACGAACAGCGGGCGGATTTCGTCCAGAAAGTGCAGCAGGTATCGTCCAACGACCTCGCCATGAACGGTCTGGAACTGGAATCGGTCTCGCTGACCGGTCTCGACCAGACCAGCATCGAGCATTTCAACGCCAACAACGCCTTCGATGCCGAAGGTCTGACCAAGCTGACCGAGCAGATCGAAGCGCGCAAGAAACTGCGCAACGATATCGAGCAGGACACGCGCGTGCAGATGGAAACGAAGAACCTCGAAGCCGATGAAAAGAGCTTCCAGATCAAGCGTGACCAGGAATACGCCCGGCTCGAGCAGGAGCGCGAAGTCGAGGTGCGGCGTGCCGCCCAATCCTCGGAAATCGCCCGCGAACAGGCCGAGCGGACACGCGAAGCTGATGCCGCACGGATCGAGGCGAAGAAGCAGGTCGATGCCCAGCAGATCGAGGCCGACCGTCTCGTCGAAGAGGCGCGGATCGACCAGCAGCGTGCGCTCGAAATCGCCCGGCAGGAACAGCAGATTGCGGTGCAGAACAAGAGCCGGGAGGAAAGCCAGGCCAAGGCCGACGCCGACGAGGCGCGCGCCAAGGCCGTTGCTGCCGAAGAACAGGTTGCGACCAGCCGCGAAACCGAGATCGCCGAACGTCAGAAGCGCATCGAGCTGATCGAGGCATCGAAGCAGGCCGAGCGCGATGCGATCAAGATCCGCGTCGATGCCGAGGCTGAAAAGGATGCTGCGTCGAACCGCGCCGAGGCCGCAAGGCTCGAAGCGCAAGGTGAAGCCGAGGCCGAGAAGCTGCGCGCAGAAGCGGCCCGTGTCCGCTTCGAAGTCGAGGCAGCCGGTCAGAAGGCAATCAACGAGGCAGCCAACATCCTGTCCTCGGGCCAGATCAGCCTGCAGACCAAGCTGGCGCTCCTCAAAGTGCTGCCCGACCTCGTCCGCGAAAGTGCCAAGCCGATGGAAGCCATCGAGAGCATCAAGATCGTGCAGGTCGACGGGCTCACCAATGGCGGCGGCAAAGGCGGCTCCGGTGGAGCGGCCAGTACTGGCGGAGGCTCGGGCAACCTTGCCACCGACGCGGTCAGCGCGGCACTGGCCTACCGTGCGCAGGCACCGGTACTCGATGGGCTGATGAAGGAACTGGGCCTCGATGGCTCAAGCCTCAACAGCCTGGTCAAAGGCCCGGCCGAACAGACCGGCGGGTTCGATGTCGAAGAGGATGTCGCGGGCCCAGAGGAAGAGCCCAAGGCGCTTCCGGCCAAAGACAAGGCGAACGACGAAGGCGAGAGCGCCGACGCCTGATCAGGGTGTAAGGCTAAAAGGAAAGGGGGCACTGCGGTGTCCCCTTTTTTGTTGCGCCGGATAGACCGCTAAGCCTAACCGCGCGCCATGAGTGATACTCCTAAATGGACCATGCCCCCCGAATGGGCTCCGCAGGACTGGCTATGGATCGGCTTCCCGCACGATGCCGACGAATGGCCGGAAGTGCTTGCACCGGCACAGGAGCAGATCGCCGCTTTCGCCAATGCGGTGGCAGAGAGCGGGCAGGAAGTGCGGCTGCTGGTCCGCGATGCGAATAACGAACAGCGCGCCCGCGATCTCGTCAGCGGCGCGGTCACGCTGGAACGACGCGAGTTCGGCGATGTGTGGCTCCGCGATACCGGGCCGCTGGTCCTCACCGACGGGGCGCAAAATCGTGCTGCGCGCCGGTTCGGCTTCAACGGTTGGGGCGGAAAATATCTGATGGAAGGCGACCAGACCATCGGCGCCGAACTGGCGAAGGATGCAGGCCTGCCTTTGGAAGTTGCGGACTGGATCCTCGAAGGCGGGGCGATCGACGGCGATGGCACGGGCCTCGTCGCTACGACCGAGCAATGTTTGCTGAACCCCAACCGCAACCCGGATCTGACCCGCGAAGATCTCGAACATCGCCTGAAGCGTGACCTCGGCTTTAGCCGTGTCTTATGGCTGGGTGATGGGCTCATCAACGATCACACCGACGGCCATGTCGATAACCTTGCGCGCTTCGTCGGTCCCAACACGCTCGCCCTGCCGCGCGCTACCGGGAAAGACGATCCGAACGCCGCCATTTATGCCGATGCGAAGGAGCGGGCCGAAGCTGCCGGGGTAACTGTCAAGGAAATCCCTTCGCCCGGCCTCGTCACCAGCGGCGACCGGATCGAGCCCGCGAGTTACGCCAATTTCGCGATCACCAGCCATCTCGTCGTGGTACCGACCTTCGGCAGTCCACATGACGAAGACGGTGTGGCGGCCATTGCCGAACTCTTCCCCGATCGCGCAACGATCGGCGTGCGCGGCGATGCTGTGCTTGCCGGGGGCGGCGGTTTTCACTGTGCCAGCCAGCAGATGCCGAAGGCGAAGAACGAGAGTTAACTCTTCATTAGGGAATTGGTCCGAGAATAGCCCTTGTGACAAAGGCTATCGCTCTCGCACAATCTCAGGTTGCAGCCCTATCGCTGCACGGCATGGCGCGCGCAGCGATCGTGAGCGGTTGCGGCTTCGCGCTCGTGCTCGCCGGCCCCTTTCTTCCGCTCTGATCAGGCGAGCGCTTTCCATAGCGCGGCCACTGCGGCTGCACCAAGCACCACCCCGACACAGATGCGCCAGCTACGGTCTTCGATCCGGCCTGACGCGCGATTGCCGAGCCAGTTGCCCAGCAACACGGCCGGGAACAGCAAAAGCGCCAGCAAAGCCAGCGTCCATTCGAGCACACCGATTGCGAGACCGCTGACCAGGCCGGTGGTCGATGCACAGGTGAAGATCAGCAGCATCGAAGCCTTGGCCACTTCGCGCGGAATGTCGCGGCCCACATAATAGGGGACGACCGGCGGTCCCGGCATGCCTGCGTAACCCGTCATCAGTCCGCTGAGAATTCCCACACCGCCGGTGGTCGCCGGGTGGTGTGCTGCCGAACCACGACGCGGCAACAACACGGCAGCGAAAGCGGACAATGCGATAAAGGCGATGACGACCCGCGCGACCGAAGGCGAAGTTATCGTCAGCAAGTAGAGCCCCACCGGGGTGGTTACCGCAACGAGCGCGATGATGACCCACGCCGACTTTTCCGAGTTGCGCAGCAGACGGCGGATTTCCGAAAGGCCGATGAAGACCGACAGGAAGTTCGTCAGCAATACCGCATGCACCGGCGAAAGCGTAAGCGCCAGGATGGGCACGAGCAAAATCGCCATGCCGAACCCCGTAAGCCCGCGCACGAATGCGGAACCAAAAGCAGCAAGCAATGCAGCACCAATGGCCGCCGCTTCATAGCCGGCAAGAAAGCTCACTTAGAGTTTTCAGCCTTCGCGCAGATCAGGCGGTGTCGCCTCTGTCTTCAGCATGGCGATCGCCTCATCGAGCGGCATGACTTTCTGATGCTGCTGTCCGAGCGTGCGGACCGCGACAGTGCCTTCTTCCGCTTCGCGATTGCCGACCACCAGAAGGTGCGGAACCTTGGCAACCGAATGCTCGCGCACCTTGTAGTTGATCTTCTCGTTCCGGAAATCGCTTTCCACGCGAATGCCGGCGGCTTCCAGCTTGGCGACCGCTTCCCTCGCGTAATCATCCGCGTCGGACACGATCGTCGCGACCACCGCCTGCACCGGCGCGAGCCAGACGGGCATGCGACCGGCGTAATGTTCGATCAGGATGCCGATGAAACGTTCGTAGGAACCGAAAATCGCACGGTGCAGCATAACCGGGCGGTGCTTATCGCCATCCTCGCCAATGTAGCTCGCATCGAGACGTTCTGGCAGCACGCGGTCACCCTGGATCGTGCCGACCTGCCAGGTCCGGCCGATAGCATCGGTGAGATGCCATTCCAGCTTGGGGGCATAGAAAGCACCTTCGCCCGGGAGTTCTTCCCAGCCGAATTCCTCGCTCATCATGCCCGCCTCTTCGACGGCATCGCGCAGTTCCTGCTCGGCCTTGTCCCAGTCGGCGTCGCTGCCCAGCCGCTTTTCCGGGCGCAGGGCCAGCTTGATCGCGAAGGTGAAGCCGAAATCCTTATAGACGCTTTCGGCCAGCTTGCAGAATGCGCGGACTTCCTCGACCACCTGGCTTTCGGTGCAGAAGATATGCGCATCGTCCTGCGTGAACTGGCGCACACGCATCAGTCCGTGGAGTGCGCCGTGCGGTTCGTTGCGGTGGCAGCAGCCCATTTCGCCCAGCCGGATCGGCAGATCGCGATAGGAAGTGATGCCCTGCTTGAAGACCAGCACATGGGCCGGGCAGTTCATCGGCTTGATCGCCATCCAGTCGGCGTCAGGCGCAACCTTGGGATGCGACGAAGCTGCGCCGCTATCGTCCACTTCGGGCACGATATCTGGCACAGCGAACATGTTCTCGGCATATTTGCCCCAGTGACCCGAGGCGGTCCACTGGCGAACGTCCATCAGCTGCGGCGTCTTGATTTCCTGATAACCCGCGCCGTCCATCTTGCGGCGCATATAGGCTTCCAGCTCGCGCCAGATGCGATAGCCATTCGGGTGCCAGAAAACGCTGCCATGCGCTTCTTCCTGCAAGTGGAAGAGATCCATTTCCTTCCCGAGTTTGCGATGGTCGCGCTTCGCGGCTTCTTCCAGCCGCGTGAGATGCGCATTGAGCTGCTTCTTGTTCAGCCAGCCCGTGCCATAGATGCGCGTGAGCTGAGCGTTATTCTGGTCCCCGCGCCAGTAGGCACCTGCCACGCGCATCAACTTGAAGGCCTGCGGATCGAGCTTGCCGGTGCTGGGAAGATGAGGGCCGCGGCACATGTCGAGCCAGGAGCCTTCTTCGTTCGGGCCGCCGGACCAGTAGACGGTCAGCTCTTCGTTCTCGGGCAGTTCCTTGGCCCATTCGGCCTTGAACACCTCTCCTTCGGCTTCCCACTTTTCGATCAATTGCTGGCGGCTCCAGACTTCCCGATGCAGCGGCTTGTCGGCCTTGATGATGCGGCGCATCTCTTCCTCGATCGCAGGTAGGTCGTCCATGCTGAACGGCTCGCGCGTTTCGGGCGCCTTTACATCGTAATAGAAGCCATCGTCAGTCGCGGGGCCGAAGGTAATCTGGGTACCGGGGAAGAGCGACTGAACGGCCTCGGCCAGAACGTGGGCGAAATCGTGCCGAGCGAGCTCCAGCGCGTCTTCCTCGTCGCGGCTCGTCACCAGCGCCAGCTCGGCATCGCCTTCGAACGGCCGATTAATATCACGCAGTTCGCCATCCACGCGCGCAGCGATGGCGGCTTTGGCGAGACCCGGGCCGATCGCGGCAGCAACATCGGCAGGGGTGCTGCCCGGTTCCATTTCGCGCACCGAACCATCGGGCAGGCTGATCTTGAGCAGTTCCGTCATCGTCTCATCCGTTTCCTTGCGCCGCTACTTCCCTGCGGGGCCCACATGAGCGGCCCAATGGCACAGGAAAGCGCGCGCTTGAAGCGGCGTTTGGTGTATTTTCGCGATTTCGGGAGGAAACGCCGGCCACCCGAAACCGGGCGGCGGACCGTCGCTTCAGATCGCGACCACCCGCCCCCGGCGATCCGGGGTGGTAGTAGTTGTGGTCGTGAAGCAAACTTGCGTCATGGCCTTAGCAGATAAGCGAGGCCGGCCGATTCCTCAACCCATGTCAAGGCGGCGCGCACCTGCCAGTGCAAAAACGCGTTTGGTGGCGACCACGCCAGCGCCCTTCTGCTTTACGCTGGCAAGGAAGCGATATTCGCTGGTTGCGCTTCCCGGTGTCAATTCGACGGCCATGTAACCCCGGCGCGAACTGTCCATGAATCGGAGTTCCGGATTGCGCTCAACCATGGCACGGGCGATGTCGTCGGGTGCGATCTGCGGCAGATAATTCTCGAAACCGGGCGAAGTCACGGCCTGCCCGCCAAATTCGACGCCGACATCTGCACCGCCATGCGTCAGATCGAAGGCCCAGGCGTTATGCGTGTCACCCGCCAGGCTGACGAGATTCGCATCTGCGGCGAGAGCGGCTTCATAGACCCGCGCGCGGGCGGCCGGGTAGCCATCCCACGCATCCATGTTGAGCGGCAATCCGGCTTCACTCGCAAGGGCGCTGTTGCGGATCCGCTCGAGCACATAGTCGGGCACACCTTCGGACATCCGGTCGTTGAGCGATGTGGCACTGCTGACCTTACCCATCAGGACTTGCTGCACCAATACCTGCCAGGTCGTGCCTTGACGGCGCGAGCGCTTAAGACCCTCGGCCAGCCAGGCCTGCTGCCGTGCCCCAAGCACTTCGCGCGCCGGATCAAGATAGGTACCGTCACGGAAAGCGTCGAGACGTGCGACGATTTCCTCCGGCGAACCAGCCCCCTTAAGGATGGTGTTGTAATCGAATTGCTGCGCGCGTGCGGTCAAGCGCGTTTCCAGGCGATAGAGCGTTGCCAGATCGCCGACCTGATATTCGGCCCAGGGTTCGTCGGATACCGGCATCCATTCGCGATAGGCACGCATCGATGCGGCCTTGCGCACGGACCATGAGCCCTCGGTATCCGGCTGGTGGTTCTGGGCCCCGCCTTCCCAACTGTCGTTGGTGCTTTCATGGTCGTCCCAACCCGCGATCATGGGATAGAGCTGATGGAGGCGCTGAAGATCGCGATCGCTGCGATAAATCGCGAAACGGTTGCGATAATCGGCCAGAGATACCGATTCGCTGGCAGGCAGCACGTTTCGACCAGCGGCCGTCTGTTCGGCGGAGGGATAGTTACCGGCCGGATATTCGTAGAAATAATCGCCAAGGTGGAGCGCGCAATCGAAGTCGCCCGCTTCCGCCGCATGGGCATATGCATTGAACCAGCCGAAGCCGATATTGGAACACGAGAAGACGGCCATCTTCCACCTTGCCGCGCTCCCTTCTGGCAGCGTTCGTGTGCGGCCAAGATCCGACATGGTTCCATCGGGCGCGACGAAGCGGAAGTAATACCAGCGTCCGGGTTCGAGATCGGTAGCCCAGGCTTTGCAGCAGTAATCATTGTCAGGGGAAGCAGTCACCGATCCTTCCGCGACCACGCGGCGATTGGCGTCGGCTTCCAGCACTTGCCACGTCACAGGCGTATCCTGCGCTGCCGCATATCGCGTCCAGAGGAGAACGCGATCGCGGCCCGGCTCGCCACTCGCGACACCATGCGTGAACCCTTTCGCTGCTCGGCCGGTTTGCGCCGCCAGTGGAGCCGCTGCAAATCCCGCACCGAGGATGCCACTTTTCAAAAGGGACCGGCGATCGAGCGCTGGCAGGCAAGCGGATTCAGGCGGTGCGGTCAGCGACATGTATTTCTCCTTTGCGCGCGGCATGACCGAAGCGCGTGGCAACTTCGTGACAGGTGATTTTTCGAAAAGGAAGAGATGAGCTTTACTTAATGGAAAGTGAGCTTGACACCTCACCGTCGTGATGACAAATAGCCTTTACACAAAGAAAAGGACTCTTGTCATGAAACAGATTCACCAATCCCTGCTTCTTGCTGCTGCCATGATTGGTGTGGGGCTGCTCGCCATCTTCGATATCGTCCCGGAAAAAGTAGCGCAGTTTGCGCCCCTCGCCCTTCTCGCCTTGTTCCCTGGAGCATGGCTGGGCCGCGACCGTTGCTGCAACATTCTGAGGCGGGGCAAAGCATGAGCGAGGACACTGAAACGAGATCTCGCCGTGCAAGCTTGTGGGGCGGACTGTCGGTAGGCACTGCGGCCGCCATCCTTGGCCTCAAGCTTTCGGGCGCGATCGACAGATCGACGATTTATATTCTCGCCATCATTCCGCTGGTTCTGATGGTGCTCTGCTTCCGTGCCTCTCTCCAGGCGAGCAAGACTGTCAGCCGGTCCAACCAGGCCGCAGTCCGCTACACGAAAGGCATCATGGCCAGTTCGCTTGCCTATTTGCTGGGGCTGGGCGTTGCTCTGACGATCTGGCGCAATCTCGATCCCTCTACAGGAGTCACATGGTTCCTCGCGATGCTACCGATCCTCCCGATTTTCTGGATGATCTTTGTGATGGCTCGCTATCTTAAAGAGGAAAACGACGAATATCTGCGCTATCGGGCAATTATCGCATCGCTCATCGGCCTCGGATTTGTCCTGGCCATCGGCAGCTTCTGGGGGTTCCTGGAAACCTTCGAACTCGCACCCCACGTTCCTGGCTGGTGGTCCGTCCCGATATGGGCTCTCGGCATGGGTGTCGGTCAGGCCTGGCAGAGCAGGAGCGGCGAATGAAAAACCGCCTCAAGGTTCTGCGCGCTGAACGTGACTGGAGCCAGCAGGACCTCGCCGATCGGCTGGAAGTCAGCCGCCAGAGCGTGAACGCCATCGAAAAGGGGCGATACGATCCCTCCCTGCCCCTAGCTTTTCGGATCGCGGACCTTTTCGAACTGGCGATCGAGGACATCTTTCTGCGTGACTGAACGCAAATTGCATTGGCATCGCTTGACTTGAACGATCCCCCCTTCGAATATCGGCAACCGACGGGACGACGAACGATATTCGACTGGGGGGTCGCTTTTATTTATGCATTACACTGAAAACGAAGCCGACAGCGCGTTTGGCTTCGATGGCAACTGGCAGGACTTCGCCAGGATTGCCCTGCCCAACCTGCTACTTACGATCGTCACCCTTGGTATTTACCGCTTCTGGGCGACGACGCGCGAGCGCCGCTATCTCTGGGCCCATACGCGGTTCGTCGACGAGCGGCTGGAATGGACCGGCAAGGGAATGGAGCTTTTCATCGGCTTCGTGCTTGTGATGCTGCTGTTCTTCCTTCCGTTCTCGCTAATCGGAATAGTGTCGGAATCGCTGATCCTGCGCGGTGAAGAAGGTTGGGCCATGCTGCTTACTGCGTCGAGCTTCTTCTTCATTCTCTATCTTACCGGCATCGCCCGCTTCAGGGCGCTGCGGTATCGCATGTCTCGCACACGCTGGCGCGGCATTCGCGGGGGGAGCAATAACCAGGGTTTCAAGTTCGGCTGGTCCTACCTCTGGAAAACGATCGTCGGGCAAATCCCGTTCGGCCTCCTCGTACCATGGTCGATGACTAGTCTCTGGAACGAGCGCTGGAACAAGATGAGCTTCGGCCCCTACCATTTCGATGCCGAAGCGCAGGCGGGCGACATTTTCGGGCGTTACCTCCTTTTCTATCTTGCCCCGATCCTACTCTTCGCCGCGATGGCAATCGCGGCCGTCACAGGAGGCGGTATCGGAGCGGGCCTGGGCGGGAATGACGGGTTCGGCATCGGTATGGGTCTTGGCATCGCCATCGCGCTGTTCGTCTGGTTTTTCGCGCTAGGGCTGATTGCAGCGGCATTCTATGCGAAATATTTCCGCGAGGTCGTAGGCTCGACACGCTGGAAAGATCTGCGTTTCGGCTTCGAAGCCTCGACGGCCGACTGGATCAAGCTGTACCTTGGGGACTTCGTCCTTGTCGTGCTGACTTTAGGTATCGGCTTCGTCTTCCTTTCCTACCGGCATTGGAAATTCTTCATCGTGCATATGGAAGCCGGCGGCGACATCCTGCTCGACGAGCTCACGCAATCCACGACGACCACCGCGAGGCATGGCGAAGGCCTGCTTGACGCCTTCGACATCGGGGCGATCTGACATGAGCGAAACGGCATTCCAGACCTTTGCCCAATGGTACGATGGCCACACGGCTATCCGACACGAGGGCGAAGCCGTCTGGGATGGCGGCAGCCTGCTATCGTTGCACGGTCCCTCAGGCAGCATGAATGTGCCGTTCTCCGACTTGCAATACAGCGAGGAACGCGCAGGCGAGATCGTCTATCACCGCAAGAGCGAATCCGACTTCCGGCTCATCCTGCCTGCCGATCTGCCACCCGGTCTCTCCTCGAAATTGCCGGAACGACAGACATACGGTGCGTGGGTGGACAAGCTCGGCCTCGGCAAGGCAACCGCGATCTTCGCCGTGATCAGCGTGGCCGCCGTTGCCTTGTTCATGACTGCCCCCGAATGGCTCGGCCCACGAATTCCGCAAAGCTGGGAGCGCAACCTTGGCGATGCGATCGTCGGTGATTTCGGCAACCGGCTGTGTCATACTCCCGCAGGTGACGCAGCGTTGGCAAAGCTTTTGAGCAAGGTCGATCCTGAGCAGGAAAGGGTCCGCGCCGGTGTCGCCAATCTCGGCATGGTCAACGCGGTCGCCCTGCCGGGTGGGCAAGTCCTGCTATTCGATGGACTAGTGCAGGATGCGGAAAGTCCCGAAGAACTTGCGGGAGTACTGGGCCATGAGGTCGGGCATGTACGCGAACGCCACGTGATGACGGCCATGCTACGGCAATTCGGCCTGAGCATTCTCCTGTCGGGCGCTAATACCACCGTTGGGGACACAATGTTCGGCCTCGCAGCGATGGGATACTCCCGCGATGCCGAACGTGAGGCCGACGAATATTCGCGCGAACGCATGGCCGAAAGCAAAGTCTCGCCTTTGGGTGCAGCGCGGTTTTTCGAACGTCTCGGCGGCGATGGGGACGATGACGATGAAGATCTGGTGGGATGGGTTTCCAGCCATCCGGACCCGGCGGAACGTGCGAAGGCCTATCGAGCTGCAGCACGCGACAAAACGTTTGAACCGGTCCTCACCGATGAAGAATTTCGGGCACTCAAAAGCATGTGCAGACAGGACCCGGATGTAGAGAGCTTCGATCTCTTCTTCTGAGCTTTAGACGCCGGGGGTTGCATCCCTTACCGGCGGCCACGACATGTTCTGCCAATGAGCGACATACAATTCCACGCTATGCCCGATGGGCGGCGGATCGCCTTTCGCAAGGTCGAAGGAGAAGGTCCGACACTGGTTTTTCTGCCCGGCTACATGTCCGACATGGATGGCAGCAAGGCTACCGCCCTGTTCGACTGGGCTCGCAAAAACGGGCGTTCCTGCCTCCTGCTCGACTATTCCGGATGCGGTCGCAGCGACGGCGATTTTGCCGATGGAACACTGTCCAAATGGCGGGACGAGGTTACGGAGGTGATCGAAGCCCAGGTCGCCGGAAAGGTAGTCCTGATCGGATCGTCGATGGGCGGCTGGCTGATGCTGTTGATCGCATTGGACCTGGGCGACAGGCTGGCGGGCATGATCGGCATTGCTGCCGCGCCCGACTTTACTGATTGGGGATATACCGAGGCCCAGAAGGAGCAGCTGGCAGGCGGGTCTATCGTGCGGGAGGAGAATCCCTACGGCCCCGAGCCCACGCCCACACATCCTGAGTTCTTCGCCGATGCACAAGCACAGCTGTTGCTACTAAACGAGATAGGGATCGCGGTACCGGCCTGCCTTCTGCATGGCCAGCGTGACGCCGATGTCCCCTGGCAAATAAGCCAGCAGCTGGCGGACAAACTGCGTTCGGACGCGGTTCAACTTACACTGGTCAAGGATGGCGACCATCGGCTGTCGCGGCCGCAGGATATTGCGCTGCTGCTGCGAACGGTCGATGGCCTTTTGCAACAGCTGGAAATCCTGTGACCAACATCCTTACTTCCGTCGCCTTCATGTTGATGCAGGTCGGACTCAATCCGGCCGCAGGCGGGATGCCCGGCATTCCCGACGAATTGCGGGACCGCCCGCCGCGGGAAACTGCCGACACGGGCCGCGAGGCGAGCACGTTGGCCAAATGTCTGCAGCAAACGAGCGGCAATCCGCAGACTGCTCTCAACACGGCGCAGCGCTGGCGTGAAACTGCCGACAGCGATCTGGGCCTTGCCCAGAGCGCCCATTGCCTCGGCTTGGCCATGGTCAAGCTTGGCCGGATGAACGAAGCGCGTCAGGCCTTCGAACTTGCCAGCGCGGAAGCGCCAAAGGACAATCTAGGATATGCGGCACGGCTTTCCGCCATGGCCGGTAATGCGGCGGTAGCCGAAGGGGATATCGAAGCAGCTCTTCCTTTGCTCGACCGCGCCGGAGGCATGGCGCTGGCCGCAGAGGATGGACCGTTGGCCGCCGGACTTCGCGTGGACCTTGCCCGTATCCTAGTCAGGGCCGATCGTGAAGAAGATGCCGCAGCCGCTCTTGCCGAAGCGCGCGAGGCCGATGAGACGAATGCCGAAGCTTGGCTGCTTTCCGCCACGCTTTCCCGTCGGCTCGAACGGCTGGGAGAGGCCCAGTCACAGATCGAGCGTGCCGCTCTGTTAGCCCCGCGGAATCCCCAGGTAGGCCTTGAAGCCGGCGTCATTGCCGCCATGTCCGGACGCGAGGCCGATGCGATCTCGAGCTTCTCATCGGTGCTCGAAATGGCGCCTGACAGCGTCGAAGCCCAGCGTGCGCAAGGCTATCTCGACCAGCTAAGGAAACCCTCCCCAGAATGACCGATTATTCCATCCTCGACCTCGTCCCAGTTCGCGAAGGCGGCACTCTCAGCGAATCATTCGAGGCTGCTGTCGCCCTGGCCAAGGGCGCGGAAGAGGCTGGCTGCAAACGGTATTGGGTGGCCGAACATCACGCGATGGAAGGCATTGCGGGCGGCGCGACGTCGGTCGTGCTGGCCCATATCGGCAATGCGACCAATACGATCCGCATCGGTTCGGGCGGGATCATGCTCCCCAATCATACACCCTTCCAGATCGCCGAACAGTTCGGGACGCTCGATGCGTTGTTTCCCGGCAGGATCGACCTCGGGCTGGGCCGCGCACCGGGGGCCGGTCCGGAATTGCAGCGTGCCCTGAGAAAGGACCTCCACCGCGCCGCCGAGACTTTTCCGCAGGATGTGGTCGAACTGCAGAATTTCATGGCTGGTGGCACTGCGGTCCATCCGACGCCCGGGCTTGGTGCAAAGCCAGAATTCTGGATGCTGGGGTCCAGCCTGTTCGGAGCGCAGCTCGCCGCCAAGCTCGGCATGCCTTATGCTTTTGCCAGCCATTTTGCGCCCGACCATCTCGATGCGGCACTTGCTGTCTACCGCCGCGATTTTCAGCCGAGCGAGACTTGCGAAAAGCCACATGTGATGGCGGCCATGAACCTGTTCTGTGCCGAAACCGAAGATGCGGCCCATACCCTTTCAACTTCGCAGATGCAGGCTTTCGTCGCACTGCGGACCGGACGCCCGTCGAAGCTCAAGCCGCCGGTCGAAGGGTATCGAGCGCACCTGCCACCAGCTGCGGCCGCGATGCTTGACCATATCGGACAGGCCAGCGCGATCGGCACGCCGCAGCAATGCGCGGCGGCGGTCACTCGCTTCGTCGAACGCACGCAGGCTGATGAAATCGTCTTTGCTGGCCCCACCTTCGACCCGCAGGCTCGAATTGACAGCCTCAAACTCGCGCTGGATGCGCTGGGCTGATTTTCTCCGCTGACGCTACGTCCGTGCCCCTTGCATAGGTTTGCAAAAATGCTTGTTCAGTGCCTTGCCCTACTCTGGCAACGGGCCTAATCGCGGCGTCTGATCGATACCGGGTGAAGACTCGGATGTTTCAAGGCGCGGCAATTTTTCGCGTCATATTTGAGAGGCCCCATGGGTTCCAAAAACGGCTCCAAGCCCGCTACCACTCCTGCAAATCAGACCGATGCGCTCGTGCAGCACATGCGCGATTCCATGCTTCCGGGTGATACACCTTTCAGTCCGGAAGGCATGAAAGACGCGGCTGAATATGTGACTGCGACCGCTCAGCAGCGCAAGTTCGGCGAGATTGCGATGCGCATCGAGTCGGTTACTGAAGGGCATCGCTACACGCGCATTGCGATCGTAAACGACGACATGCCCTTTCTGGTGGATTCGACGGCCAATGCGATTTCCGCGCTCGGCATTGCGATCGATCGCCTCGTCCATCCAGTCGTCCCGGTGGATCGGACCAAAGACGGCTCGCTCAGCCAGATCCACGAAGGCGAGCCTGACGACGCCTATTGGGAATCGATGATCTATCTCGAGACCGCTCGCGTCGATGCGAAACAGCGGCGGGCGCTCGAGGAAGAACTGCAGACCACGCTGGCCGATGTGCGCGCAGCGGTGCAGGACTGGTCCAAGCTGCAAGAGCAGATGAAGGCCGATGCCGCCGCCATCGACGATGACGAGGGCAGCGCGCTGCTCGAATGGCTAGAATCGGGCATGCTGACACAGCTTGGACATGTCGTGCGGCTGCGCGACGGCAGCCAGCAGGATGCGCTGGGTATCTGCCGCGCTGGCGAGCCGAAACTGCTCGTGGACAGCAGCTTCGAACGGGCTTTCGCCTGGTTCGAAGACGGTGAGAACCACCGCACACCACTCATCATCAAGGCCAACCACATTTCGCGCGTGCACCGCCATGTGCCGCTCGACCTGTTCATCGTGCCGCGCCGCGAAGGCAAGAAGGTTACCGCCCTTTCGGTTCATGCCGGCGTCTGGACCAGTGCCGCGCTGGCGGCCCCGCCGCGCGCCGTGCCCATCCTGCGTGAACGGGTGGACCGCATTCGCGACAGGCTGAATTTCGACGAAGGCGGCCATGCGGGCAAGGCCTTGGTCCATGCGATGACCACGCTGCCGCACGATCTGCTGATCGGTTTCAGCGAAGAGGATTGTGAGCGTGTCGCCACCACCATGATGGCGTTGGTCGATCGCCCGCGCCCCCGCCTCTCGCTGGTCGAGGCGCCGCTGGCACGCCACCTCTTCGCCTTCGTCTGGCTGCCGCGCGATATGCTGGCCACGCAGGTCCGGCTGCAGATCAAGTCGCTTCTGGAAGATAGTGCTGCGGCCAATCTGCTCGACTGGAGCCTCGAAGTCGAAGGCGGCAACCTCGCCATGCTGCGGTTTGTGCTCGACATTCGCGACGGCGCGAAATCGCCGGACGAAGCGCTGCTGGAACAGCAGTTGCAAACCCTGCTGCGCGGCTGGAGCGAAGCCGTCGAGAACGAACTCGGCACGATGGTGGAAAGCGGCCGCGCCGCTGCATTGGCCATCCGCTTTGCAGAACATTTCCCCACGGCCTTCCGCGCGCGCTTCGGCCCACGCGAAGCTGCAGAAGATATTGCGCGCCTGCGCGGCCTCGGCATCCATGCCGACGACGCGGAAGAAGACGCCAACAACGCTCCGCAGCGCGGCGCCCGCCTCTATCTTTCGGAGCGCGATGGCCCGTCCAACCTGCACCTCAAGTTGTACCAATCGGAAGGCAGCCTGCCGCTGTCGGACGCTGTCCCGGTGCTCGAGAACTTCGGCTTCCACGTCCAGGCCGAAATGCCAACCGTTCTCAACGACGGCAAGCTAGGTACGATTCACGATTTCGCGCTCGAGTTGGCGCCCGGCGTCGACGCTGCCGATCTGTTCGAACGCTCCGAAGCTATCGAGGCGGCGGTCGCAGCGGTCCTCAACGGCCATGCCGAGAACGACGTGTTCAACCGCCTCGTAGCCGAAGCTGGCCTCGATGCCGCGCATGCCGACTGGCTCCGCGCATTCTATCGCTATCTGCGCCAGACCGGCATGGGCTTCACCATCTATACGGTGGTCGATGCATTGGCGAAAAATGCGGATATAACCCACGCACTCGTCAATCTGTTCACTGCGCGCCATGACCCCGAATTTAAGGGTGACCGCGACGGCGCGATCGAGGATGCGCGCCATGTGATCAAGCGCGGCCTGTCCAAGGTCAAGGCGATCAATGACGATCGTCTGCTGCGGCTCTACAACGCTCTGATCGATGCGATCCTGCGCACGAACAGCTTCGCATCGGCAGCCAATGAAGCGCTTGCCTTCAAGATCGACAGCTCGCTGGTGCCCAACTTGCCGAAGCCGATCCCCTGGCGCGAAATCTTCGTCTATTCGCGCCGGGTGGAAGGCATCCATCTGCGTGCCGGTCCCGTCGCTCGCGGCGGCCTGCGCTGGTCAGACCGACGCGACGACTTCCGCACCGAAATTCTCGGCCTGATGAAAGCGCAGCGGGTCAAGAACGCCGTGATAGTCCCGACCGGGGCGAAGGGCGGCTTCTATCCCAAGCAACTGCCCGATCCCGCGATGGACCGCGATGCCTGGGCCGCAGAAGGCCAGGCGAGCTACGAGGTCTTCATTCGCACCCTGCTGTCGATCACCGATAATATCGTGGACGACAAGGTCGTGCATCCGGAAGGTGTCGTCATCACCGATGGCGAAGACCCTTATTTCGTTGTCGCCGCCGACAAGGGCACGGCACGCTTCTCCGACGTCGCCAATGCGATTGCGGAATCGAAGGACTTCTGGCTCGACGATGCCTTCGCATCGGGCGGCTCGAAGGGCTATGACCACAAGGCCATGGGCATCACTGCCAAGGGTGCCTGGGTCAGCGTTCAGCGCCACTTCCTCGAGAAGTGAATCGACGTGCAGAGCGAACCGATCCAGGTTGTCGGCTGCGGCGATATGTCGGGCGACGTGTTCGGCAACGGCATGCTTCTGTCGAAGGCCATCAAGCTGGTGGCGGCCTTCGACCACCGGCATATCTTCCTCGATCCCGATCCCGATCCGGCTGAAAGCTGGAAGGAACGCAGCCGCATGTTCGACCTGCCCCGGTCGAGCTGGGAGGACTACAACGCGGATCTCATTTCACGCGGTGGCGGCGTCTATTCGCGCGATGCGAAAACCATCAAGCTGTCGAAAGCGATGCAGAAGGTCCTCGATCTGGACGTGTCCGAAATCGAGCCCGACACGCTGATTTCCGGTATTCTGAAGGCACCGGTCGATCTGGTCTGGTTCGGCGGCATCGGCACTTACATCAAGTCGAGCGCCGAAAATAACGTTCAGGTCGGCGATCCTGCCAACGATCCGCTCCGCGTGGACGGCCGGGAAGTGCGCGCGAAGGTCATCGGTGAAGGTGCCAATCTTGGCGTCACGCAGGCAGGCCGAATCGAATATTCGCAGAACGGCGGCCGGTGCAACACCGACTTCATCGACAATTCCGCTGGCGTCGATTGTTCGGATAACGAGGTGAACATCAAGATCGCCCTCGCCGCTGCGAAGCGCGCAGGCAAGCTCACCGAACCCAAGCGGGTCGAATTGCTCGAGGAGATGACCGACGAGGTTGCCGCTCTCGTGCTGGAAGACAACCGCTTGCAGGCACTTGCCATTTCCATTGCGGAAATAGGCGGCGAGCGGGCCATGGCATCGCAATTGCACCTCATCGAAACGCTTGAGGCAGGCGGCAATCTGGATCGCAAGACCGAAGGGCTTGCCGATAACCAGACGTTGCAGCGCCGGGCGACCGATGGCGTCGGACTGACGCGGCCCGAACTGGCAGTGCTGCTATCCTCGACCAAGCTGGTGCTGCAGGATGCGATCGAGGCGAGCGATCTGCCCGACGATCCGATCCTCGAAGGCCTCTTGATGCGCAGCTTCCCGGAGCCGATGCGCAAGAAATTCAAGAGCCAGATCGAAAATCACCGGCTGCGGCGCGAAATCATAGCGACCAAGCTGGCCAATGCGATCGTCAATCGCCTGGGCATGGTACATCCCTTCGAACTGGCCGAGGAAGAGGGCGTGGAACTGTCGCAGGTGGCGGCGGCCTTCGTTGCCGTGGCGCATCTATTCGACCTCAGCACCCTATGGGCCGAAATCGATCTCGCCGAAATGGAAGAAAGCGGCCGTCTGGTGCTGTTCGAACGCCTGGCCGCTGCAACGGGTAATCTCATGTCCGATGTGCTGCGCACCGCTGGCGGTCGCGTCCAGCCGGCAGCGATGGTTGCCGAGCTCGGCGACGGGGTGAAGGTCCTCGTCGAATCTTCCGAGCAATTGCTTGGCGCCGAACTCAAGACCCAGTCCCTGAAACTGCGCGAAACTTTCACGGCTGCAGGCGCACCTGATGATCTGGCAGTCAAGGTTACCAACACCTTCGACCTCGACGGTTCGGTTGGCCTGGCGAAGCTAGCTAGCGATACGGACATCGGCCCCAAGATGGTCACGCAAGGCTTCTCCGATCTCGGCGCCATGCTGGGCATCGACTGGGCGCAAAGCACGGCCGCCAAAATGAACCCGTCCGACGTTTGGGAACGGTTACTGACATCCGGCCTTGCCCGTGATTTCCAGCAGATGCGGCTCGAACTCCTGCGCCGCCTTGCGCGCAGAAAAGACGCCAAGACCGATATGCCAGCGGTCGTCGAAAACTGGGCGGAAGATCACGAAATAGCGATCCGCCAGTTCCGCACCATGGTCGACCGGGCACAGGCGCAAACCCCTGTCGCCCCGGCCATGCTGGCCCAGGTGGCGAGCATGGCGCGCAACCTGCTGGCCCGGTAAACGGGCCCGCAAGGCTTGACCCGACCGGCATTTGAGGCCAGCCCTCGCGGCCATGGAGCACTATGATGTCGTCATCGTGGGGTCGGGCCATAGCGGCGCGCAGGCTGCGATAGCGCTGCGGCAGGCTGGTCACGAGGAACCCATCCTCATGATCAGCCGCGACCGCAATCCGCCTTACGAACGCCCGCCCCTTTCGAAAGAATATCTCGCCGGCGAAAAGCCCTTCGAGAAGATCCTCATCCGGCCCGAGCAATTCTGGGCCGACCGGAACGTGACCCTGCGGCTGGGCTGCAACGTCAACGAAGTCGACTGGATGCGGCATGTGCTGACCCTGTCGGATGACAGCAGCCTGTCATACCGCAAGCTGATCTGGGCCGGGGGCGGCGATGCAAGGCGGCTCGACTGCCCGGGCGCGGATCTTGGCGGCATTCACACCATCCGCAACCGCCGTGATACCGACACACTCAAAAGCGAGCTTGCGGCAGGCGCAACGCGTGTCGTCGTGGTGGGTGGCGGGTACATCGGGCTCGAAGGTGCAGCCGTCCTGCGCGAGCTTGGCTGCGAAGTCATGGTCGTGGAAACGCAGGACCGTCTGCTGGCCCGCGTCGCCGGGCCGGAAATTTCCGACTTCTATCTGGCAGAGCATCGCGCACAGGGCGTCGATGTGCGCCTGGAAACAGGCGTCGACCGGATCGAAGGCGATGGTGAAAAGGTGACTGGCGTCACGCTGTCGACAGGCGATACGATCGCGTGCGAGATCGTGATCGTCGGCATCGGTATCGTTCCATCCGTCGGCCCGCTCATCGCTGCAGGCGCGGCAGGCAGCAATGGCGTCGACGTGGATACATACGGCCGCACCTCGCTCGACGATATTTATGCGATCGGGGACTGCGCCGCCCATCCCAATCCCTATGCCGACAATGCCGTGATCCGGCTGGAATCGGTGCAGAACGCCAATGACATGGCCAGCGTGGCCGCAAAAACCATCATGGGCGAGCGGGAAAGCTATGACGCCGTACCATGGTTCTGGTCGAACCAGTATGACCTGCGCTTGCAGACGGTTGGCATTTCGAACGGCTATGAGCAGACCGTGCTCAGGGGCACGCCGTCCGATCGCAAGTTCAGCCTGATCTATCTGAAAGAAGGCCGGGTGATCGCGCTGGATTGCGTGAACAACACCCGTGATTACGCACAGGGGCGCAAGCTGGTTGCCAACGGGGCCGAGATCGATCCGGAGCTGCTGGCGGATACCGAAGTCGCGCTCAAGGAAATGGGCTGAGCCTGCCTGCCGCCCAAATGGCTGCGTCCGCAACCGCAGGATCGGGATCGGCTTTCAGACGCTCCACCTGAGCCTTCAGCGCGCCATTTCCGCTGTTACCGGCAGCATAAAGGCAGTTGCGCACGAAACGGTCGCGCCCGACGCGCTTGATCGGCGAACCTGAAAAGAACTGGCGGAAACCGGCATCGTCGAACTCGAGGAACCGGGCCAGCTGCGGCGCGGCAAGTTCCTCTCGCGGGGCCAGCTTGATGTGGCGATGCGCGGTGTCGGCAAACTTGTTCCAGGGGCATACCGCGAGGCAATCGTCGCAGCCATAGATGCGGTTGCCCAAGCTCTCGCGGAACTTCTCCGGGATAGGCCCCTTGTGCTCGATGGTGAGGTAGGAAATGCACCGCCGCGCATCGAGTTGATAGGGCGCCGGAAAAGCATTTGTCGGGCACGCATCCTGGCAATTGCGACAGCTCCCGCACATGTCGCGATGCGGCTCGTCAGGTGTGAACTCGATGGTCGAATAGATCGCGCCAAGGAACATCCAGCTGCCATGCTTGCGACTCACCAGATTGGTGTGCTTGCCCTGCCAGCCGATGCCTGCCGCCTCGCCCAACGGCTTTTCCATCACCGGTGCCGTATCGACGAAAACCTTGAGCTCGCTGTCCGGTTCGCGCGCAATCAGCCACCGGGCGAGCGCCTTCAGCGCCTTTTTAACCACATCGTGATAATCGCGCCCCTGCGCGTATACGGAGATGCGGGCTTTCTCGGGATCCCCCTCTAGGGCCAGCGGATCGACGTCGGGAGCATAGCTCATGCCCAGCGCGATGACGCTTTTCGCCTCGGGCCACAGCCCTTGCGGCGACGTCCGCTGCACCTTGCGGCTTTCCATCCATTCCATCGAACCGTGGCGGCCATCTGCCAGCCATTCCTCGAACCGGGCGGTCCGCCGGGGATCCTCGCCCGCCGGCGCGAAGCCGCAAGCAGCGAAGCCCAGCTCACGGGCCTCGGCTCTCAGCGCGTTCTGCAATTCATCCAGTGACGCGGTCTTAACCAAACTTGCTGTTGCTCCCGTTCACTCGGCGAGGGTAGGTCACACTCCTCAATGGGGAGTTCGATGAACGCGATGTCGCGAAACGACGATCATTACAACAGTGCCCTTGCCATAGAGGCGCGCGGGCTGGTCAAGCGTTTCGACGATACGCTGGCGGTGGACGGGGTCGATATATCCGTCCCCGAAGGTGCGATCTACGGCATTCTCGGCCCGAATGGCGCTGGCAAGACCACCACGCTGCGCATGCTTCTGGGCATCATCGACCCCGACGAAGGCGTGCGCCGCGTCTTCGGCCACGACCGGCCGCATGAGATTGCGAAATGGATCGGCTATCTTCCCGAAGAACGCGGGCTTTACCCAGCCATGAAATGCGACGAGGCCATTGCCTTCATGGGCGCGCTGCGCGGCCTTTCGCTTGAGGAAGGGCGCAAGCGCGGGCGCGAGCTGATGGAAAACCACGGCCTTAGCCACGCAATCGACCGGCAGATCAGGCAATTGTCGAAAGGCATGGCGCAAACCGTCCAGCTGCTCGGTACGCTGGTGCACCGGCCGAAGCTGGTAGTGTTCGACGAACCTTTCAGCGGGCTCGATGCGATCAACCAGGGCAAGCTGGAAGTGATGATCCGCGACCTGGCCGACCGCGGAACCACGGTGATCTTCTCCACCCACGTGATCCACCATGCCGAACGCCTGTGCAACGATGTGGCGATCATTGCCGGCGGGCGCGTGCCCTATGCCGGTTCGGTCGACGCCGCGCGCGACCGGATCCCTGCGCAGGTCAGGCTGGAAACACGCCAGGCGGACGGCGACTGGCGCGCCGCCTTGCCCGCAGATGCCCGCCACGACGCTAAGCAAGGCGGGGGCCATTTCTGGTATTTCCCCATTCCCGACGGCGGGATCGAAGCGCTGCTGCGCCGCCTGATTGATGGCGAGGCGGGCATATTGTCGCTTTCAATCGAACGGGCAGGACTGCACGATGCCTTTGTCGAAATCGCAGGCGAGGCCGCTGCCCGCGCCATGGAAGATCACGCAGCAGGAGACGCCGCATGAGCGCCGATGCCAGCCGCCTGCCCCTATGGCGCGCCGCCCTCGTCATTGCGCGCCGGGATTTCGGCGCGATCCTGTTTTCCAAGGCGTTCCTTTTCTTCCTTCTCGGGCCGATCTTCTTTGCCGCGATCAGCTTTGCGGCTGGTGCATTGGGCGCCAAGGCAGTGGAAAGCGCCGCCCCGCCAAAACTGGCAGTCATGCTGGGCCAGGCGGATAATGTTGCCTTCGCAACCGCACATGAGCGGCTGGAAAATTCGATCAGCCTGCCCGGCATAGAAATCGTGGAACCCGGCGAAGGCGAACCTGCAGCGCTGCTGGCCGACACCTCGCGCAACATCGGGGCGGTGCTCACCGGCACGCTCGACCGGCCCGAACTTACCGGCACGCCGGAAAGGCTCAACAGTTGGCGCGGCGAAGTCGCCTTGCTCAGCGCTCAGGCCAGCGAAGGCGGCGTAGCTTCCATGCCGGAAGTCACGCTCAAACCCACGCAGTCCAGCGTGGCCAATACGCGTAGCTCGCAAACCGCCACGGCGACCGGCGCGATCACCCTGCTTTTCCTTCTCACCATGTTGTTGGCGGGCATGGTCCTGTCGAACCTGGTGGAGGAAAAGGCGAACAAGATCATCGAGATCCTGGCCGCCGCCATCCCGATGGACGCGGTCTTCTATGGCAAGCTGTTCGCCATGCTCGCCGTCAGCTTCGTGGGCATCGCGGTATGGGGCAGCATCGGCGCGATCATCTTCGCACTCGGCAGATCGGCCTTCGGATCATTCCCCGAACCTGCGGTGGGCTGGCCGCTTTTCTGCGCCCTGTTCGTGATCTATTTCTCGATGGCCTATCTCCTGATCGGATCGGTTTTCCTGACCATCGGATCGATGGCGCCGACGGTGCGCGACGTGCAAACGCTGTCGATGCCTGCCACTATACTGCAACTGGCGGTCTTCTTCCTCGCCACCTATTCGATGGGCGATCCCGGCTCGGCGGCGGAGATATTCGCCGTGCTGTTCCCCGTATCCTCGCCCTATGCGATGGTTGCCCGCGCGGCGCAGTCTCCGGTGCTGTGGACCCATCTGCTGGCCCTGGCCTGGCAGATCCTGTGGGTGGCAATCTTTGTGAAGACCGGGGCCACCCTGTTCCGCCGCAAGGTGATGAAATCGGGCAGGGCCCGGGGCAAAGGTGCCAAGCGCCGCGGGCTGTTGCGCCGATAGCGGGCCCTGCCTTCCTCGCGCCCCGCGCTATTGACACGCCTGTCAGTTAAGGCAGGATGCGGCGCGAGAGAGGAAGGCGGCAGCGCCGCGCTGTCGCCATCAGGAGAGAGCCATGGCCACTGCAGCCGTTCCGCGCCCCGAATGCCGCACATCGCCCACTGCCTATGAAGCGCTGAAGCAGCATTTCGAAGAACACCCGGAACAGCGGCTGCACCATCCGCACAAATGGGACGTGTCCCGCAGCGACATTTATGCTGACAATACGTGGCAGCCGATCTTCCGGGAAATGCGCGAGGCCGGCCCCCTGCACTACATTCCGGAAAGCCCCTTCGGCCGCTATTGGGCAGTGGTCCAGCACAAGGCGATCCAGCATATCGAAGCGCTGCCCGAAGTGTTCTCCTCCAGCTGGGAATATGGCGGCATCACCATTCTCAACCGCCTGAGCGAGGAAGAAATCGCCCAGAGCGGGGGAGAGCGGCGCGAACTGCCCATGTTCATTGCCATGGATCGGCCCGAACATACCGGCCAACGCCGCACGGTGGCGCCCAAGTTCACCCCCAGCGGCATGGCCGAGATGGAAGGGGATATCCGCGCCCGCACCGGCGAATTGCTCGATTCGCTCCCGCGCGGCGAGGTGTTCGACTGGGTCGACAAGGTCTCCATCGAGCTTACCACTGGCATGCTGGCCCTGCTGTTCGGCTTCCCGTGGGAGGACCGCCGCCTGCTCACGCTGTGGTCCGATTGGTCGGGCGACACGGAATTGGCCACCGTGCGCGGGCTTGACGAAATGCGCTGGGGGTTTCTCCACGAAATGGCGGCCTATTTCCAGTCGCTCTGGATGGAACGCTCGCAGGACAAGGAGCCGGGTGACGACCTCATCTCCATGATGATCCATTCCGAGGCGATGAGCCAGATGCGGCCCGAGGAATTCATGGGCAATCTGGTGCTGCTGATCGTGGGCGGCAACGACACCACCCGCAATTCGATGAGCGGAATCATCTATCAGCTCGACAAGAATCCCGACCAGCGCGAACTGTTCGAACAAAAACCCGACCTCATCCCCAATGCGGTGCAGGAAATCCTGCGCATGCAGACTCCGCTGGCGCATATGCGCCGGACCTGCACCGAGGATACCGAAGTCTTCGGCCAGCAGATCAAGAAGGGCGACAAGGTCGTCCTGTGGTATCTTTCCGCCAATCGTGATGAGCAGGTATTCGAAAACCCCGACAAGCTGGACATAGAGCGCGAAAATGCCCGCCGGCACATCGCCTTCGGCTACGGCATCCATCGCTGTGTCGGCGCGCGGCTGGCGGAATTGCAGCTGCGGGTGCTGCTGGAAGAAATGCACAAGCGCCGGATGCGCGTGCATGTGAAAGGCGAGATTGAGCGCGTGCGCGCCAATTTCGTGCACGGCTTCCGCAAGCTCGAAGTTGAGCTTTCCGAGTTCTGAACCCCAGCAAGGCAGGGTTCATGCTCTTTATGATAAAAGGCTAATATGACCATGAAGCCTGAACACAATCACACGCGCCGCGGCCTCCTCGGCTGGATCGGTGCCGGCGCCAGTTTCGCCGCCCTCACCGCCTGTGGATCGGGCCGCGCCGAAGCCAAAAGCTATCCCGTCTCGATGAGCGAGGCGCAATGGCGCAAAAAGCTAACGAGCGCGGAATTCAGCGTGCTGCGCAAGGAATCGACCGAACGGCCCTACTCCTCGCCGCTGAACAAGGAAAAGCGCAGCGGTACCTATGTCTGCGCGGGCTGCGGCAACCGGCTGTATTCTTCGAAGACCAAGTTCGAATCGGGCACTGGCTGGCCCAGTTTCTGGGCCCCGATCGACAAGGGCGCCGTGGGCACCACCACCGATTACAAGATCGGCTATCCCCGCACCGAAGTGCACTGCGCCGATTGCGGCGGGCATCTGGGACATATCTTCAACGATGGGCCCAAGCCCACCGGCAAGCGTCACTGCATCAATGGCGTGGCGATGGACTTCGTCGCCGCCTGAGTGCGCACCCGATAGACGCGCAATTCTTCCGGCCCGCCATGCTCGACCTTTTCGAGCCAGGCGGGCGGATCACCGTTCAGTAGCGTGGCCGCCAGTCCATCCGGGGCTGCACGTGCATAGAGCCTGCTTTCGGCCACGCCCGCGCACAGCACGACATAATCGGCACCATGCTTAGCGACCAGCGCATGGGCTTTTGCCGGTTTGCCCATGAAGCCCCGGATCACATCGCCCATCGCATCGGCCGCCCGGTGGTGGCTGGTCGCGACAACCCCGTGTCCGGTATTGAGCAAAATTGCGGGTCCGATATCCATCGGAGCGAAGATCGTGCCGCGCGGCAACCGGCCGAGCTGGCTGACCGAATCGTAGATATTGCAGGAATCCTCGGCATTGATCGCGGCAGCCCTGCTCTGTTCGGCGTCGCTATCGGGCAGAATTTTTTCGGCTGCCGTGAACAGGCTCGATGGTGCGAGCAGAAGCACCAATATCGCCAGCGCCCCGACACGCCTCGAAGTCGGTCCTTCCTCGCGGATGGTATCGAGGAGGCGGGAGGCTAGCCAGCCAAGCGGAACCGCCGCGATGATCGCAGCGAAGGCGAGCGAGCGGGTCACCATCAGCGATAGCGCAATCGCCGCGAGCAGGATCAGCAAGTGATCGAACCACCAAAACTTCGCCTTCCCGCTCGCCCCGCGCCACAGCGCAGCAGTCGCCCCCACGGCCGCCACCAGCTGAATGATGGCAGGAACAGCCAGCGACACAGCCTGTTTCCACAACGGCTGCCCTTCGAGGATCAGCCGATACCAATAGCGGTCGACCATGGGATCGAGCTTAGCAAACGGGGTGGCGAGGCAAGCGGGAGAAATGGCCGCGTAACTCGCCGCGGCAACCGCGCCCGCGATCGCGAAGCATAGCGTCAGCGTCGTCCATCTCAGGGGCGCCATCCGCCCGATCAGCGTGGTGCCCACAGCGGCGACCGCAAAGAATGCAAGATGGGCAGGCGACACTGCGTCGCAGTAAGACGTCGTCGCCAGACCGCGCGTGCCGAGGTAGAAAACTATCAGCGCGGCGGCAAAAGCCTGCATGTAACCGATCAGCCAGAAAGGTTCGGCCTGCCGCGCCCAGCGCAAGTAAAGCACGCCCGCAAATGCCGCGGCCATTGGCATGATTTCCAGAGAGATGGAAAGGCCGAAAGCCATCGCCACACCGGCCAGCTGCCCGCCCCATGCGCCCCGCCAGTTGATCGCGAACAGGGCGGCCGCCACGCTCACTACCTGCCAGCCGTGATGGTCGATCCGCGTCGGCAGGAACTGGAAAAGCAGTGGCGGCATCAGGCCGCAGACCGCCACGGCGAAGATAGCGGGCCGCGCGCCAAGCAACCGCCACGCCAGCCGACCGATGATGGCAAACGCAAGACCAAGGGTCGCGAAGGGGATGATCAGGAAGGCCGCCATTTCCGCCCCCGCCTGGCCAAACAGCGGAGTCAGCGCCATGATAACCAGCAGGATCGGCAGATCCACCAGCCGGGACCAGTGCATCGGCGTCCCTGCTGGCGGGTCGAGGCGGTATTGCGTAAGATCGAACCAGCCTTGGCCGCCGATCAGATCGCGCACCTGCACTAGGCGCATCGCATCGTCGGGATCGAGAAAGCTGCGCGCCAGCAGGTTCTGCGCACCTGTTGCCAACAGGATCGCGCAGATTACCGCCCACGCCACCAGCAGCGGCAGCGCCGGGAAAGCGTCTTTCTCGAGTGGGCCTTCGCTGTTCATGTCAGCTATGCGGACGAAACACGATCTTGCTGCGCAAAAGCCAGGTGAGCGCGAAGCTCGCCGCGATAGCGAACACCTTGCCAATACGCGGATCGATGCCAGCGCTGTCTGCGCTGGAAACGATCAAGGTGGTAAGCAGCAGTCCGGCAAGCGCCGAGACACCGAACAGTACCTTTTGCAGTCGACGCTGCGGCCCTGCCGCTACGACGCTATCGGCAAACACCACCCGGCTGGATAGCAGCCAGTGCGTGACGATCCCGGCGCAATAGCCAAGCGCAGTCGCTCCGGCAGCGGAAATCTGCGTCATCAGCAGGAGCAGGAACACACCGACGTCCACCGCCAGCGCCGCCACGCTTGCAAAACCGTAGGTTATCAGCCGGACCAGATCCCAACGGCGGGCAAGGGCTGCGACCCTCGATTTCTGAAGCTCAGCCAATCGCGCCATCTTCCGCTTTCGGTCTGCCTGCAGCAACAGTCGATTGCTGCTCCTCATCGCCTTTCCACCGCAGCAGCATCCATGGAACCCGGTCGGGCGCAAACTGGCTACGATGGTGGCGATCGAAATAGGGCGGCATGTGATCGCCCACGATCAAGATGTCGGTCGGGGGGAAATCCGGAACGGTTATTTCCTTGATGATAGCTTGGTCGAGCTGGTCCCACAGCGCGAACTGGCGGCAAATCATGGGATATTCGGCAGCCAGCCTGGCCGAAATTTTCTCGCAATGGTCCACATCGAGGTTCATTCCCGGCGGCACCGGCAGATGCGAATTCACCGTCAGCCAGTAGAGAAACTGGGGCTTTTCCGCGGCCTTCAGATCCTTTGCGAGCAGGGCCGGAATATCCCGGTCGCAAGCACCGGGGAACACCCCGCCGCATTCCCGCGCGCCCCGCCCGAGCAATTGCTCGCCGAACTCCTCATGCTCGAACCCGATGTTGGGATACCATTTGGCGCGATCGAAGAACGCCCCGGTAAAACTATGATATGCCCGCGTCCCATACCCCGCCGCCGCGAGTTTCGCGGGCAGGCAGGCGGAGTCAGCCTTTTCCAGCACTTCGTAATAATCGCCCCAGCGACCGCATAATTCGCGGATTTCGCCGGCCGTGGTCGAATTGTAATAGACCGTTTCGCCCCTAGTGATCTCAAACCGGTCGGTCACTGCAGGATCGTCGTAACGGGCGAACAGCAGGTCGGCCATATCGGCATTCCCCACCGGTTCGCCCAGCGATTCGACCATGATGAGCATAAGGTGGCGATCGGGCACGCCACCGGCCGGCACGAGGCCCGAGCCCTGACTTCCCGACATGAAGGGCGTGCCTTCGACGGCTGCGCGTTGATAATGGCCGCGCATTCCCTGTGCCATGTGAGCATCAAGCCCAGCAAGCGAGACGGTACCAAGGATCGCGAGGACGACCAAGCGGATGTCGGTAAAGTTCTGGTTCCGCCGTAGGAGCCACAGGGCAAGCAGGCTGATCCCCAAAAGCAACACCCCTCCAACGAGATATTCGGTGGAGTTGGTGGGCTTAATCTCGACCAGAAACCGAACCGAATAAAGCAACGAGGAAATGGCGAGGTTGAACAGGCCTGCGATGAAGGCAAGGACCGAATAGGTCATCGCCGTGAGAAAGGTCAGGCCGCGCACCCATGCAGGGAGAGGGCGGACCAGCAGCCCGATTGCCCCGATGCCCAGGATATCCAGCACGCGCGGCGGCGCGCCCACAGCCCACATGGCGATGAAGGCCGCATTGGCTAGCAACAGCCAGATCAGCGCCCAGTTACCGAACTTCCGCCACTGCCTCTCAGCGATGGAAAATATGCCGGGCTTGGAGGATGTTCGCCCAACCAGTCCGCTTAGTAGCGCAGCTTCCGACATCTCAGGCTGCGTCGCGGTCGCCGGAAACGCGCTCCGGAACCTGGCGCACCGAGGCAAGGGCAGCCGACTGGTCTTCGGTCAGGCGCCTGCTGGGCAGCGAGGCGGCATCCCCTTCGTCGCCCGCCTCGTGATATTCGGCATCCTCGTTGACGCACCAAGTGTCGTAGACGCGCTCGCCTGCGAGGATATTCTCGACCGTCAGCATGGCGGTCATCATCGCATGGTCCTGATTGTTGTAGCGATGCATGCCGTTGCGGCCGACGAGGTGCAGCGTCGGGTGCTTTTCCTCCAGTTCGCGGCGCATGGCATCGACATTCGCGGCGTAATCCTCGTCATAGACCGGATAGGCCTTTTCCTGCCTCACGACTGCGCCAGACTTGACCTTCCTGCGGTCGACGAGGCCGAGAATTTCCATTTCGTCGGTCGCGAGGGCGACGAGATCGTCGTCGCTCATCGACCAGAGGCCATCGCCTTCGAAGCAGAAATATTCCAGGCCCACACAGGCCATGTTCTCGTCCGGAATCATTTCGGGCGACCAGCTGCGGAAGTTCTGCACGCGGCCGACCTTCACCTTACTGTCGTGGATGTAGATCCAGTTGTCCGGGAAGAGGTCTTTGCCCTCCACCATCAGGGCGACGGTCAGGAAGTCGCGATATTTCAGCTCACTGGCCTGCAAGGTCGATTGCGGCAGCGGATGGAGGCGCTTGGACAGTTCGCGCATCGGGGCGCTGCTGATGGCATGCGCGGCCTCGATGACGATGTCGCCATCCTTGCCGGCGGCGCTCATGCGCCAGCCGCCCTTGCCGTCTGCGGCGAGCTGCTTGAGGCCGTGGCCCATGATGATCTGGCCCTTGCCGGTGGCGATGATCTTGTCACGCGCGGCTTCCCACATCATGCCGGGGCCGAGCCGCGGATAGCGGAAGGTTTCGAGTAGCGTCTTCACAGCCTGCCCGTCGTTCGGTTTCTTGTTGAGGCCGAGGCTGCGCTTCAATCCGTCGGTCACCGCGCCCCATAGCGAGAGGCCCTTGATGCGCTGGGCCGCCCAGTCGGCGCTCATCTCGTCGCAGGGCATACCCCACACCTTCTCGGTATAGGTCTTGAAGAAGATCGAGTAGAGCTTGTGGCCGAACTGGTTGACCGTCCAGTCCTCGAAGCTCTTCACCTCTTTCTTGGGGAAGAGCTTGTACTGCAGATAGCTTGCCATGCAGACGGTCGAGCGAAAGATGCCGAGGTTCCAGAGCGCTTCGAAGGCGCGCAGCGGATAGCTGTAGAATTTGCCCTCGTAATAGATGCGGCTCATGCGCGGGCGCTGGATGAAATCGTCTTCGCCGAGGATCTCGTTCCACAGGTCGACGACCTGCTGGCTCTTCGAGAAGAACCGGTGGCCGCCAATGTCGAATCGGTAGCCTTCATGCTCCACCGTGCGGCTGATGCCGCCGACATAGGTGTCGTCCTTTTCGATGATGGCGACCGACTTGCCCTGCCGGGTGAGCAGATAACCCGCGGTGAGACCCGCAGGGCCTGCGCCGATAATGGCGACATCGACTTTGACGGGTTTGTTTGCTTTTTCCACGATTGCCCCCGGGCTTGATCAACCCGATGGGGAGTGAAGGATATTGGTTAGCTTATGGTTAACCCAGCGCGAGCTTCACGACTTAGCGGCGCAAGACCGGCGGTTCGGCAGGCGCTTGCAAAGACCTGGTACGGGTGGCGGGACTCGAACCCGCACGAGCAAAGCTCAGGGGATTTTAAGTCCCCGGCGTCTACCATTCCGCCACACCCGCGTATCGGCGAGGCGTCCTAGAGCGAAGTGGCGCAAGTCGCAATCTGGAACGTCGAAGAAGAGATTATTGCTCTTGATTCAGACGCTCGCGGATTTCCTTGCCCGGTTTGAAATAGGGTACGCGCTTGGCGGGAACGTCCACGATTTCCCCAGTCCGGGGATTGCGCCCCTGCCGCGCCTCGCGTTCGCGGGTGGAGAAGGCACCGAAGCCCCGCAACTCGACACGCCCGCCTTCCGACAGACGTTGACTGATTTCATCGAAGAAGATGTCCACCACCTGCTCCACCTCTTCGGCGCGCAGTTCGGGATTGTCCTTCGAGATAGCAGCGAGGAGTTCTGAACGAATCATGGTCACTCTTTCCAGACCGCCGGTATGGCAGCGTCATCAATTACAAATGCGACCCGTAACGGGCACCGATCTTGCGAGCCCTTTCACTGGCCAGTGGCAGAATTAGGCCGTTTCCACAAGACAATCCGTCGCAATTCGTGGACGGAGGATCACGTTTCGGCGAGGAGTTTCTCCGGCGCGAGGCCGAGGCGGGCCATGCGCGCGCGAATTTCCGGCCATTCCTCTTTCAGGAAAATCTCGCGGTCCCGGTCCCGCAGGATCTGCGCCGCCCCCTTCACCACATACATGCCGACGCCGCGCTGCACTTCGACCAGCCCGTCGTTCTGGAACTGCTGATAGGCCTTGGCGACGGTGAGCGGATTGGCGCCCTGTTCTGCCGCAAGGGCACGGACCGAAGGCAGCATCTCGCCTTCCTGATAGCGCCCGTCGATGATCGCCGCGGCGATCAGATCGCGAAGCTTGAGATAGACGGGCTTGGACTGGCTTTTCATGGGTAATTCCCGGGTAACGCAACGCTGCTTCAGTGCCATAATACAGCGCGGCGCGCAAGGTTCCCGCTCCACAGTTTGCGCCGGGTTCCGGATTGGTCGCTACTGTAACTAATGCTTCACATGGCCGCGCAAACCGCTAGGGTGCGCCGCTTCAAGGGAGGGCCGCGCCCAGGGAGGGGCGGCTATCGGAATACTTAGAGGGACACCGATTCATATGGTCGAAGGCATGTTCTTCACATTCGGCTCTGCGTTCGAAATGTGGGCATTCAGAGTTGCCGTAATCGCACTGGCATCTTTTCTTATCGGAGGGGTGGTGCTCGTCACGCGCCCGCAACCCGAAGTCATCGGACATCCCAAGGGACTGTTCCTGCTGTTCATGGCCGAAATGTGGGAGCGTTTCTCCTATTATGGCATGCGCGCCCTGCTGATCTTCTACCTGGTTCAGCACTGGCTCTTCACCGATAGCGAAGCCTCCGTCATCTACGGTGCCTATACCGCGCTCGTTTACATCACTCCGGTGGTGGGCGGCTATCTGGCCGACCGCTTCCTCGGTCAGCGCAAGGCGGTGGTCTTCGGCGCAGTCCTGCTGACACTGGGCCATTTCTTCATGGCCTTCGAAGGCGATGGCGGCCAGGCCGATCCGATCATCAACATCTTCTGGCTGGCTCTGGCTCTCATCATCGTGGGTTCGGGCTTCCTCAAGGCGAATATCTCGGTTATCGTCGGTCAGCTCTATTCGCGCACCGACGTCCGCCGTGACCCGGCCTACACCATCTTCTACATGGGCATTAACGTCGGCGCGGCCACCGCATCGATCATCTGCGGCTATCTCGGCCAGACCTATGGCTGGCAGTATGGCTTCGGCCTCGCCGGTTTCGGCATGCTGATCGGCCTCGTGTTCTTCGTGCTCGGCAAGCCTTTGCTGCTCGGCAAGGGCGAACCCAAGGATCCTTCGAAGCTCAAGGGCGGCAAGGAATGGGGCATCTACGGCGCCGGTCTTGCCATGGTGGCGCTGTGCTGGGCCGCAATCCAGTATCAGGAACTCGTCGGCGTGGTGCTCGGCATCTTCGGCGGCGGTCTGGTGCTTTATGTGCTGTTCACCGCAGTCACCAAGCTTCCGAGCGAAGAGCGTGACCGCATTTTCGCGGCCATGTTCCTGATCCTGACCTCGATCGTCTTCTGGGCGCTGTTCGAACAGGCCGGATCCAGCCTCAACCTGTTCACCGACCGTCATGTCGACACGCAGGGTGTGAACGCATCCATGTTCCAGTCGATCAACGCGATCTACATCGTCCTGCTCGCCCCGCTCTTCGCGATGGTGTGGCAGGGTCTGGCCCGCAAGGGCAAGGAACCCAGCACCCCGCTGAAGTTCGGCCTCGCCGTCATTCAGGTGGGCCTCGGCTTCCTGGTGCTGGTATGGGGTGCGGAAAGCGTGGGCGTGAACGTGCCGACGCCGGTCATCTTCATCTTCCTGATCTACCTGCTGCACACCACCGGTGAACTGTGCCTCTCGCCGGTCGGCCTTTCGGCAATGAACCGCCTCAGCCCGACGCATATGGCATCGCTCATCATGGGTACGTGGTTCTTCGCTTCGGCTGCCGGTAACTTTGCCGCCGGTCTCATCGCTTCGGCCACCGGTGCCGAAGGCGTTGGCGAGGAAGCGGGCAAGCAGGTCGTCCTTGGCGTCTATTCGACGGTTGGCTGGTTCGCAGTCGGCGTCGGTGTGTTCGTCATGGTGATCAGCCCGCTGATCAAGAAGCTGATGCATCTCGACACGATCGTGGACGACAATCTCGGCGACGACCTCGAAGGTCAGGCCGGAGCAGGTCTCGAAGCGCAGGAAGCCGGCATGCATCCGGCAACCAACCCGCAGATGCCGGGCAAGCACGAAGAGAACCGCTGAGAAGCCAATTCTTTTCGACAAAGGTAATTGACCGGGCGGGTCGGGACAGCGATGTTCCGACCCGTTCTTTTTGGGGGACTTCATGAAGAAACTTGCCCTGCTTGCGCTTTCCGCAAGCCTTGCCGCCTGCGCGACCACGAATGCCGACAGCAACTCCGCCGCCTCGGCGTCCAGCAAGGACTGGACGGCGCCCAAAGGTGCCGACAACCGCGTGCCTTTCGCTTCGACCTACAGCCGCTATCCCGGCCGCCCGACCGCGCTGGTCGGCGCGACGGTGTTCGACGGCACCGGCCGCCGCATCGACAATGGAACGGTCCTGTTCCGCGATGGCGAGGTTGTGGCCGTGGGCGATGCCTCGCTGTCGACCGAAGGCTATGACCGCGTCGATGCCAGCGGCAAATTCGTGACCCCCGGCGTGATCGATATCCATTCGCACCTAGGCGATTACCCCACCCCCAGCGTGGATGCCCATTCGGACGGCAATGAAGCCACCAGCCCGATGACGCCCGAAGTCTGGGCCGAACATTCGGTCTGGCCGCAGGACCCGGGCTTTACTCGCGCGCTGGCCAATGGCGGCGTTACCAGCCTGCAGATCCTCCCCGGATCGGCCAACCTCACCGGCGGCCGTTCGGTCACGCTGAAGAACGTGCCCGCCCGCACGGTGCAGGGCATGAAGTTCCCCGGCGCGCCTTACGGGATGAAGATGGCCTGCGGTGAAAACCCCAAGCGCGTCTATGGCAGCAAGGGCCGCATGCCTTCCACCCGGATGGGCAATTTCGCGGTCAACCGCCAGATGTGGCTCGATGCGCAGGCCTATGACGGCAAGAAGCGCGATCTGGGCAAGGAAACGCTTAAGGGCGTGCTCGATGGCGAAATCCTCGTCCACAACCACTGTTACCGTGCCGATGAAATGGCGCTGGTCATGGATATGGCGAAGGAGATGGGGTACAAGGTGACCGCCTTCCATCACGCCGTAGAAGCCTACAAGATCGGCGATCTCCTGCGCGAAAATGAAGTGTGCAGCGCGATCTGGGCCGATTGGTACGGGTTCAAGATGGAAGCCTATGACGGCATTCTCGAAAACGCCGCCTTCCTGCGCCAGGCCGATGCCTGCGTGATCATCCATTCCGACGATGCCAACGGCATCCAGCGCCTCAATCAGGAAGCCGCCAAGGCGCAGGCCGCCGGACGGCGCGTGGGGATCGATATTCCCGATGCCGAAGTCGTCGGCTGGTTCACGCTCAACGCCGCCAAGGCGATGGGCATTGCCGATCGTACCGGCAGCCTCGAAGCCGGCAAAATGGCCGACGTCGTGCTGTGGAACGGCGATCCGCTATCGGTCTACTCAAGGCCCGAAAAGGTCTGGGTCGACGGGGCGCTCATGTTCGATGCGATGGACCGCAAGCGGCGGCCGGTCAGCGATTTCGAGCTCGGCCAGCCGGGTGAAGGAGACGTGAAATGAAGGCGCTGTTCGCATTTGCCGCCAGCACGCTGGCCCTCGCCGCAGCGCCCGCACTGGCGCAGGATGTTGCCATGACCGGCGTCACTGTCGCCACTGGTGACGGTTCTGCCCCCATCGAGAATGGCGCCATCCTCCTCCAGAACGGCAAGGTGGTCTATGCGGGCCCGGCAGCGGGCATGCCGCAGACATCGGTCGCCACGGTAGAAGCTCCGCAGGGTTCGTGGGTCACGCCCGGCCTCTTCGCCACGGTTACATCGCTCGGCCTGTGGGATGTGGGCGCCGTAAGCCAGTCGAACGATACGAACGCTGGCGGTTCGCCGTTCAGCGCCGCGCTCGACGTGGCCCCGGCGGTCAATCCGGCCTCGCAGCATATCGCCGTGCACCGCGCCGCGGGCGTGACCCGCGCTGCCAGCCTCATGTCCTCGACCGGCTCGATCTTCCAGGGTCAGGGCGCGATCATCGATCTGGGGTCGGATGGCGATGCCGTGGTGCAGCCGCGCGCATTCCAGTCCGTCGCGCTGGGCGAAGCAGGCGCACGCGTTGCCGGCGGCAGCCGCGCCTCTGCCCATGCGCTGTTCCGGAACGCCTTGCGCGAAGCGGGCCAGTTCGGTGACGATGCGCGCATTCCGGGCATGGAATCGCGCCAGCGTGACGTTCGCACCGGGGACGATCTCCCGCTCGATCCGCGGCTTGCCGGTGAAAACGGTGAACGCGGGACCGACGTGTTGCTGACCCGGTTCGATGCCGCGGCGCTGGTGCCGGTGGTGCGCGGCGAACAGAAACTGTTCGTCATGGTCGAACGCGCTTCGGACATTCGCAGCGTGATTGCGCTCAAGCGTGAATTCCCGCGGCTCGATCTCGTGCTCGTCGGCGCGAGCGAAGGCTGGCTGGTCGCGCCCGAAATCGCCGCGGCCAATATTCCGGTCATTGCCGACGGGCTCGACGATCTGCCCGCCAGTTTCGAAGAACTCGCCAGCACGCAGTCGAACATCGGCCGCATGGTGAAAGCCGGGGTCAAGGTGGCGATCAATGCCGCCGCGATGGAGAACCCGCGCAATCTGAACCAATATGCGGGCAATCTCGTCGCTCTCACACGCATTCCGGGCGCCGACGGGCTGAGCTGGGGTCAGGCCTTTGCCGCGATCAGCTCCGTCCCGGCGGACATCGTGGGCATGGGGTCGAAAGCCGGTGTATTGGCGCCGGGCGCGGTGGGCGATCTGGTCGTGTGGGACGGTGATCCGCTCGAACTCGGATCGACGCCGGTCAGCGTCTATATTGACGGTGTCGAACAACCCCTCGAAAGCCACCAGAGCCGCCTGCGCGATCGTTACCGCGATCTCGATACGAGCGACCTGCCCAAGGCTTACGACTGGTGAGGAAGAACCCGCAAATGCGAACCATGTTGCTGGCGCTCGGCGCCGCCTGTGCGGCCGTGGCCATTACCTCGGCCACCGCGCAGAACGAAGCTCCCGACAAGTCGTCGGACATTGCCTGGATGAACGCCCAGCAGGCTTATCTCAGCGGCCTCAAGGCGGAAGATGGCTGGCACACGATGGACGGCGGCCTGCGCTGGCGCTTCGTCGATTATACCGGCAACACCCGCAAGCCGACGGTGGCCGACACGGTGACGGTGCATTACGCGGGCACCTTCCTCGACGGCGAAACCTTTGATTCCAGCTTCGACCGGGGCGAACCGGCCACCTTCCCGCTCGGCCGTCTGGTCAAGGCGTGGCAGATGGCGATCCCTGAGATGGGGGTGGGCGACACGATCGAAATCGCCGCCCCGGCGGACCTCGCCTATGGCCCCATGGGCAAAGGCCCGATCCCCGGCGGCGCGACCCTGCTGTTCACGGTCAAGCTGATCGACATCGAATAGGCTTCGCACGAACCGGCTTGCCATTGCCGGGCCGCTGCGATTGAATGCCCGCACGGCTGCGGGAGGAAATCGATGGCGTCCGGGATAGTCCAGTTGTTTGCCGCCAGCGCGGCGTTCCTCGGCACGCATTTCGCGCTGTCGCACCCGCTCCGCCAGCCGCTGGTCGGCAGGCTGGGCGAGAATGGCTTCCGCCTGCTCTATTCGCTGGTCGCGCTCGGCACGTTTGTGTGGATGGTGCAGGCATTCCGCGCGGTTGGTCCGGGCGGCGCGGCGCTGTGGGACGGCAAGGGCGATGCGGTCTGGATCGCGGCGAGCATTGTCATGCTGCTGGCCTCGGTCCTGCTGGCAGGGTCCTTCGTCCGCAATCCCGCTCTGCCCGATCCGCGCGCGGCAAAGCATGCGGCGGCGGGGGTGCACGGCGTCTTCCATGTCACCCGCCACCCGATGATGTGGTCCTTTGCCTTATGGGCGGCAGTGCACATCATGCTGAGCCCGACCGCGCGGCAATTCGTGCTGGCCGGCGCGATCGCCCTGCTCGCCCTCCTCGGCGCGCATATGCAAGACCGCAAGAAGGAGGCGCTGATGGGCGAGGCCTGGGCGGGCTGGGAAGCGCAGACCAGCTACTGGCCGCGCCCCGGCGGATTGCTGCGCGCGGGCGCCGTGGCATGGCTTGGCGGGATCGCGATCTGGCTCGCGGCGACCTACGGCCATATCCACGCCAATGGCTGGGATGCGGGCATCTGGCGCTGGGTCTGAAAGTCCTCAAGCAGCGAAGCGATAGGACGTATTAAAACCCCCCGCCTTAAACGCCCCGGAACCGCGGCGCCCGCTTCTCGATCAGCGCATCGACGCCTTCCATGTGATCCTGCGTCGAATGCATCAGCGCCTGCGCATTGGCCGCCATTTCCAGCGCCGCGTCATAGCTGGTCGAGCGCCCCTGCCGCATCAGGTTCTTCGCCTGCCGCAGGGCATGCGGCGGCATTGCGGCGACCTTGGCGGCCAGCGCACCCGCCTCCTCCATCAGCGCATCGTGATCGACCACGCGGCTGACCAGCCCCCAGTCGAGCGCGGTGGCCGCATCGATCACATCGCCGGTATAGAACAGCTCCGCCGCCCGCGCCTCGCCGATGATGCGCGGCAGGATCCACGTGCCCCCGTCGCCCGGAATGATGCCGAGCTTGAGGAAGGTCACGCCGAACTTCGCCCTGTCGCTCGCGATGCGCATATCGGCGAGGCAGGCCAGATCGCACCCCAGCCCGATCGCCGGGCCGTTGACCGCCGCAATCAGCGGCACGCGCAGCGCATAGAGCGCGCGCAGGATCTTGTGGATGTTATTGCGATAGCCATCGGCGATCTCGGGCGCGGTGCCGCCGAAATTGCCCGTCTTGTCCTTCATCGCCTTGATATCGCCGCCCGCGCTGAACGCCCGCCCCGCCCCGGTCAGGATCACGCAGCGCACGTCCATATCGCCATTGATCGCATCGCAGGCCGCCGCAAACGCATCCCCATCTCCCGCCGCGCCGAGCGGGTTCATGCTGTCGGGCCGGTTGAGCGTGAGCGTGGTGATGTGATCGGCGGTGTGGGTGGTGAGCAGGGTCATGGGCGATGGGTCCTTTCGCCCGCTTCCATGGCAGGCGCGGGACCTGTCGTCACCTAGGACGCGAATGAGTCGCGCGTAATGCGGATGTCTGAGTGTGGGTGGGAAGCGGACAATTAAATTAAGCTGGTGGAATCCCGCTTGGATAATCCGCATCTCCTTTGCGGCGAAATGCAATCTTATAGAACCCGGCATTTCTCACAGTGCGATCTGCGCGACTGGCACATGATTCGGCACCGTTGGCCACGACTAAATCTACCCGCCG
>NZOF01000048.1 GCA_002695185.1 Erythrobacter sp. | reverse complement strand
TGTCTCGAAGTCGGGAGGTGTGGCGGGGGTCTTAGATTCCGATAGTCTGCCCCCGCTTTGCCTCAGTCTCCCGACGATGCAATCTTGCAAACTCAAATGGCGGGCTTGAACTAGCACAGTTTGGGAAGAAAGTCAAGTTTTGTTCTCGTAATGTTCGACAGCCGGACCGGTCCGCGATAATCACGGAAGCTTGAGCAGCAAGCGCCTTGATTCCCTCGCGGACTACGCCCGCCACCGCTACAGGGTGAGGGTCGATTGCCAGTGTGGGCGCGTGGTCATGCTGGACCCGCACGATTTGCTAGCGACTATCGCGGCGAGAGGGTGGCCGCGCTACAGCTTGGAGGGCTTGGCAATGCGGCTATTGTGCAAACAATGCGGTGGAAGGCCGCAGCGAATTGGGCCAGGATTTAGCGGCCTGCTACAAGAGCACATTTCCAAAACGTAGGAGCCAGCGTCATCAACCCCGAGAAACCTCTGGCGCTACCGGGGCTGGGCATACTCTAGAGTCCAGACGTTGGCAGGAACCGATCGCTCGATTCGTCCAATTCGGACATGCGAAAGGAGGCTTCCCGTGCTTGACAACCAAGAGTTTTACAGTTACGATCACATCCGTGTCGTAACTGTCTTGCTTACCGCTATGTAAGTTTTTCATTGAATCGTAAGGAAGTCGGATATATTTAGGCACCGTACTGATGGCGATGCAAAACAGTGCGCCTGCCCCTAGCGGGGTTTCGCGAATGCGAAGGCAAGAGGTTTCGCTAGGACGCTAGTCCGGGAGTAGGCCCTGCGGGGCCTATTTCTTTTTCCAGTTAATTTTGCGGCCTGCGAAGGTAGCCGAGAGTACGGCATGAAATGGCGCTACCGGTAAGTCCTGCGCCAAATTGGGTCTGTGATGCGCCGTCACGACTGTCATCACTCCATCGAACTTGCGACTTTGTCGTTGTCGTAGCTTGAACGCGATAAGGTAGGGCCCGCTCAAACCGGGCAGGCGCGAATTAATCACCATTTTACCGCTATTGTTGCAAACCTCCCCACCTACTGCTTGCTCAACGGCAGCCGGGAGCCGAAGCGAGTGCGCATACCGTTTTAGGCAGAATGCCCTTAACTCGCCGCCGTTCGAAATAGCGAGGTCAGGAGTATGAAGAGGAGTGTAGGCCTCTGTAAATGTATGTGGCCCGAACTGGACCTGCAGCGTTGTGATCTTTCCGCTAGGGTGCTCTACCTCGACATTAAATGGATCTAAATGCGTAAGATCATAGACTGACCCCGCGATCCTCTTTTTGCCCCACATCATCAAAGTGGTTTAACGAGTTAAGAATCAGAGTTGCAACAAAAAACCTCTATCTGACTTCGGCGTTTGATCGCACCTGTTGCCAAGGTCGAAACTCTAACGAGAGTCCGAATGACGTGAGCCTCGGTTGCGTCCCTTCTCCCAAAGATAGGCGCCGGGAATGGCGAGAAGAATAGGAACGTACGTTAGGCCAAGGCGAGTGTCAGCGAACATTCGCGGCAGCGTCCATTGAAGCCAGCCATCGCCAAGATCAGGCGTCGGAGTAAAGATACCGACGTAAATCCATAGGGCGACACAAAGCGCCATCCAAACGAGGCCGACATACTTCATGGTTGTCTTCATGCGGAAAAGGCTACAGCAAACCGCCACAACCTCCAAGATAAAGACCGTAACTATTCTGGAACGGTGACGCCGAAGCGGCCAGCGCCATAGGAAAACTCGGCCCCCATTTCGACCAGCGTCGCCTCGATAGTCTGGCGCGTATCCTCACGGATGTTCGCACCAGCCTCGAAGCGGGCGAGGGTGGCGTAAGGCACGCCCGACAGTTCGGCCAACTCCCGCCCCGTCTTACCCAACCCATCGCGGGCCATCTTGCACTGCTTTGCGTTCATGCGGTGAAGCATAGTACACATTCTCTATTGACGCAATTGTAGATTATGCTTAGCAAGGTCCCCGCCAAGGCATCCTGCCGAAAGCGACCTAGCCGAAGAGGTGGCTCTCTCCGACTAGGCCTGATCGCAAACCCAAATGAGTGGGGATGGACTATGAATGCAATTACCACAGAACGCCCGAAAACCAATTCAATGCGGAGCGTCCTCGACAGCTTAGAAGGGGCGAACTTGCCTCTAGCCATGCGCGGCGAGTTTGCTCTGGCAATCGACGACTATCGGAACCGCCGTGCAGCCGTCGCAACCGCCGATGACGAACAGGCGGCGATCGATCTGCTCGTTGCGGCTGAGCGTCGAGCGCTTTCCTTCCAAGCTTCCAGCATAAGCGAACTTCGGGCCATCGCCGAAATCATCTGGAGCGACGAGGACAGCTTACCGCCATCCGAAATGGTGACCGCGTTTTTCGCCTCCCTGTGCGACCTCGACAAGAACCCCTCGCCGACGTTCGACCCCGTCCGCTGGCTCACCAACTACGAGGCAGGGGGCGGCGGCTGGATCGAGCGTGACGACGAGATCCACTTTCTTTCCGCCGACACCGATGCTTCGCGCCTAGCGATGTGGGAACTGAAGACCCGCAACGGAGCCGAACAGGTGAAAGCGATTATCCGCAACCGTACCGCCCCTGATACGAGTTGGGGGCAACTGGTCTCGAACTATGAAACCGCAAAAGCGCGGCTGGACGAGTATCAGTCTGTCGAGCGCAACCTCGAAATGGGCACCCCCGAGAACGCTGCCCATGAAGCCAAGATCGACGAGCTGGCGGACGCGCACTTCGATGCGGCGCTAGCATTACTCTCGAGCCCCGCGCCGGACGCCAAGGCCTACGCCTACAAAATGCAGGCCTATCACGATGCAGAGGCGTCCCAGTGGACCCGTAGCCACGAAGTGACCGAGGGCCTCGTTGATGATGCCAAGCGACTAGCGGCCTAAACCGACTTTCAGCCTTGTTGTCGCGACATTTTAGCCCCGCTAGTTTTGGTCTAGCGGGGCTTTTACTTGTCGGGCATCCGCGTATTACGGGGTGAGGGAGGTTCTTATGCGATACGTGAACGCGTCGATCTTGCTGCTTGCCCTCGCGGGTTGTGGAGATGATCGCGAAAATGGGTATGCGTACACCCAAACAGAGCCAGCAAATCCAGCAACCATTGCTACAGAAGCTAGTTACGCGGTGCCCCCTTATGTCCCACCTACGCCCTCGCACTATTACGACGAGCGGGATGGTGTGTTTTACTCATACATCGCTGCGGTGTCAGAAGAGGATCAAAAATCCGGCAAGCGTGCGGGAGATGTCGTTACTTACGCGTATTTAGGCGAGGAAGGAGGACGACATATCCTTGCTCGGGTCAGTCCAAGCGGGTCGGTTCTAGGGCGGTCGAGTTGTCGCAATCCGTGCCGGGTCATCACGTATGATAACGGCGATCAGTTGGGTTACGATGAACGGTCGATCATTGGCGCGGCGTTTGCCGACGCTCTTGCGGGCAAGCTGGAGGTCGCCTCTTACGAACCTCAGCCGCGATGGCAGAACACTGCGCCTACTGTGCCTCTCCCGCCTAGTTCAACGCCTACACCCACGCCTAAGCCCCCACCGGCCCCCGCTCAGCCCACGCCATTTAATCGCGCGGAGCAAGAGATCATTGCCCGCTGGCAGGAGCTAGACCGGTACTGCCAGCAGGGAGGGGGACAGGCTGAGGACGCGTGCCGCCAAAGGGATGCTGTCTTGGCCCCGCAACTAGCGGCAGCCAATATTTGCTACGGAGCTGTATATCAGTCAGCCGCCGACAAGACCTTTCACCGCTGCGGAAACGATTCCTACCGGTTTGGGAATTGAGGACGGACGCTCACGAAAGGTGTTTTCTGGCTGTTTTTTTAGCCGACCGGCTCACCTAGCTGCAGATGTCCCAGAGAGGGGGAAGCCCCCGGGCAATACCAACGTTGATAGATGCCGGCACTCCGAGCCGTCGATATACCGCGCGAGGGCCGTCGAAGACGAGTTGGCGCGACCCTCGGAGTTGTTGAGCCAAGCCGCCAGCAGCAGGATACCCAACGAACACACCGAACACTGCCTGCGTGTCCCATCCATTCAGCGCGGCATAGCGCCCATGCGTCTCGAATAGCCAGCAGGCGTCTAGCCACAGCTGCCAGTATTCCCGCCCCTCAAATCCATCGGGAGGCTTTTCAGGATCGAGAGAGGTTAGGCCCGCCTCCCATTCGCGCAGAAGCTTGGACGGATTAGTTGGGACACTAGGGACGTTAGGGACATTAGGGGCGGAGATAGGGCACGGAGGGGGGCTTTTGTCCCTAGTGTCCCTTTTGTCCCTATCTCTTAGTGCTTCCTCCACTTGCTCCCGCCAACTCATTGTGCGGCCTCGAATACGGCAGGGTTTACGTTGTAGTCTTTGCGTCGTTGCCCGACGCCTTCGCCGTCCCGCGAGAAGGCAGGGAGTATCCAGCCAGCGTCTTGCATAATGTCTAGGGCCTCATCCATTGCGCCCTTAGCCTGTAGCGGCTTCAGGTGGCCCTTATGGGGATGGCGGCGAAGCTCCCGCACATTGATGGTGTGAAACTCATTCTTGCGAATGTAGCGGGCGAGTAGGGCCGCATTGCGATCCGCGAGAGGCACGGCAGCGTCACCGAATACCCGTTGTGCCATCGGCTTGGCATAATCCTCCACCCATTCGATTGCAGCCGACAGGGATCGCATCGAGACGGTTGCGGGTTCACCCCCGCCATTGAAGGCCCATTCCGTCAGTTCCGCGACCAGTGCGAGACGAAGGACCGCACCGCTCATTTTGCCAGCGAAGGACGCGTAGAGATTGGACCCTTCCGCGTCGGCCTCCGCGTTGGTCACGTTCCAATCGGCAAAGACCGCCGCCGCGTCATCATCGAGGGGGAGGACTTTGGCGCACCGCTTACCCTCGCTATCCTCTTCCCATGCCAGCAGGTCGAGGCGCGAATACGCAGCCTCTAGCAACGAACGATCAACGCGCACTGTTTGCGGCTTAGGGGGCAGTTTGTCGGGCCACGCCCAGAGTATGCGAGGGACTAGCCCGTCATTCGCCGCCTCTAGGTGCTTTGTCACGATATCCGGCTGGATCGAGCCGAGGACCGACACTCCATTAAAGGGGATATGCAGCGAGCCCCCACCCTTGCGGCTAATCGCATGGGGGCGACCGCCGAAGGCTGACAGCCAGAAGGGACGCCCGCCAGAGGTGTAGCGGTCGAAGCTTTCAAGCCATCCGGCCAGTTCGTCATTGTAGCAAAGCACGCCTTGCGGATTCCCCGCCAGCACATCGGCTACGGCTTCCGGCGTTGCATCGCTGATGATCTTGATGACTTCGCGCGGCGCGTCAGGCTCCACCGCAATTTCAGGCATCGGAGGCGTGCCCCCTGGAGTGCCCGCAGCTTCCTTCACGCTGTCCTGCCACTTCATGCGTTCAGCCTTGGCGCGTTCGACTTCTGCAGCGTGTTCCCGCTTGCGTTCCTCAAAGCACTCCTTGGCCGCCTCTTGCATCGCCCACAGAGGCTTAGTCATATGGTCGAGGGGGGCAGACTTGCGCGACGACGGATCTCCGAGCGCAGCCACCCACAGGATGCAAGGTTCTGTCCAATCGCCCCTATCGGGACTAATGCGCCGCTTGCCGCCAATGAGGCTTGCAGCAGCGCCGAGATAGCCCATCGCCGCATAATCGGGCTTAGTGGCGGTTGCGTCCGCAACTTGCTCGATAACGCCCCAGGCGGGGCCGAACAGGTGGCGGGGCATGTCCACGGCGGGACGCCGCCCGTTGTCGATTAGAGTGCGATCCAGAGCGGGCCAGATCGAAACCACTTCCGCGCGCTCAAAGGCGCTTTTCATCGTCGCAACAGTCATGCGCGAACCCCCGTCAATTCATCGTTGAAATCTTTGTGCGGCGCAGTCGGGTAGAATACCCGCACACCATGGCCGCGCTTCGCAAAGGCCTTCGCCGCCTTGTCGGCAGCGGCCCGTCCCGCTTCGTCGTTGTCACCGCCAATAGCTATGTCCCGCACAAAGTCAGGAAACCGCAGGCTAGGCAGCATGGAGGCACCGCAGGCCACCCACACGGGAGCGCCGAGCGCCTCTTGTAGCGACAAGCCATCTTCTAGCCCTTCCGTCACCACCATCTTGCGGGCGACAGGCGCGAGGCGGATTGCGCCGCACCGGACCTTGCCTAGCGATAGCTTAGCCTTGGGAACGTTCGCCTTGCCTTTGCCATTGTCGGCCAAATAGGTGCGCTGTATTCCTGTCAGGCGCCCACCATCTCCAGAGACAGCAGCAACAAGCGTAGGGTATTCCCGCCCCCGCTTCCCATATCGCAGCGAGGCGAAGCGAATGGTCGGGGGTATGGTGATGCTGAGACCGCGCCAGCGGAGGTAGGTCTCCGCCAACGTCCCCTGCGCAGGTGAAGCCGCGCGCCAGATCGTGCGGGCCTCATCTACCCTATCACCCGCATCGTCGGCAGGGGGGAGCGGTGCCACTTCCGTAGTCACCACATCACCCTTGCCCAGCAGGATCGCCGCATCGCGGAGGCCTACACCATGGAGCTTGGAAACGAAGTCGAACACATCGCCTTCCGCACCACACCCGAAGCAGCAGAACCGCTTGCCACCCGCGTAGATCGTAAAACTAGGTGAGCGGTCGGCATGGAACGGACAGCAGGCTTTCCATTCCCTGCCAGCCCTATGCAGTTTGACCACACCACCCACCACAGAGGGGAGGGGGTTTGCATCTCGAATGCTTTCGAGGTCGAGCAACGCAGTCATGCCACACCCCCCATCGCGGCTAGTTGATCGTCAATGCTCTCGAATGGCGGCACGGGCAGCGCACCCAAGGTTGAGCAGGCGAGCTTCGCGCTGTCCGGGGCAAGCCAACTTACCACCCCGTCGATGAGAACTGGAACGCACCCGTCAGCCGAGCTTCCGCAAAAGCTTTGTGGAGTCATGCCGCAGCCCTCCCGTTCAATTCGCTTGCGCGGGCAACCAGTCGATCAAGATTGAACGCCTGCGCAGGGCCGAGCGGGTCGGCTTGGTAGTGGATGGCCTGGAGCAACCTGGCCTCTGCCTCGCTAAGGTGAGTGCCAGAACGCAGCACTTGGAGCGCAGTGAACTGGTGCACCGATAGGAGGCCGTCGAAGTTGTCAGGCTTGCGAACGCGCCAGCAGCCGTCCCAAGGACGGCACGCCATCGCACGAAAGGAAAGGTCGTTCATGCTGACACCCCGCTTTCAGTGAGGGCAGCCAAGGCAAGGGACAGGGATCGCTCCGCATCGCTTTTGCTGAGGCGACGCGATCCAAAGAGTCCCCCGCTGCGACGAGCAATGTCCCAACGGTTTCGCTCCGACAGCAGACGCTTGCCGAAGGCGTGAACGTCGTTTATATGTTCCTTCTCGATATTCAGGCCGCCAAGCAATGAAATCGTAGAAGGGTCGCGGACGCTAAGCGTTACGCGGCTCTTTTCTTTTGGGGTGAGCCGCCCCCCCGTCATGATAGCGGCCATGGTTCACGCGCCCCCCACATCAGAGGTGGACGAACGCACCCGCTCAGCTAGCCATGCGTCGGTCAGGTCAGGGTCATAGCGGACGAGGCGACCTACCTTCAGGAACGGCGGGCCGTCGCCACGGCAGCGCTGATTTGCGAGGGTCTTGGGGGCGAGGCCCAAGCGCCCCGCCTCTTCTTCTTCGGTATGTAGTCGGGTCATGTCTAACCTCCGTGTTGCCGCGTTGATTTGCGGGCGATGGAGGGAAGTTTGACGCAAGAAGCCGGATTTAGCGCGGATCAATCCCGAGCAATTCCGATCAATACAATTAGTCGGTGCGGGCTTCGCGCATGAAGGTTGTTATTGCGGGCCTAACGCTGTCTAAACCTAGCGGGTTGTCGTCGCCAGCCTCAGACATGGCGTCGGAGACCTTTTTGTAGATGGATTGGGCCGAACTATCTGTCTCGGGGTCAACGTCGCCCTTATACACGGCAGCAGCGAACGCCCCGGCGAATGCGGCCCATCGCGCCTTGTCGGTCTTTGCACCTGCATTGCTCGTCTTGACCTGCTCGACAGCCCTCGCAGTCGTCGCCTCAAGTTCAAGGGCGTCCAAAGCCTCATTTTTGTCGAATGAAACCCCGACCAATTCGACGCGGGCTATACCCTTCATCCCCGTGCGGGTAGTGGTGAACTTCCCGTGAAGAAGGTCAAACATAGATTCATGGGAGGCTGCCTCCCAAACCGAGGACGGCACTTTCCAATCTCTCTTTACGCTGCGAGGACTTACGAAAGCAGCGCGGTTCCCGCGCTCGATCAGGGTCGCCGCTTTCGCACGAGCCGATATCATGCCTACCTTTAGGTAATCCCTCAGCAACATATCTAAGCGTGCGGGGCGCCCCAATAGGTCCGCCAAGTCACGCCCCGTTATCCATTCTCTTTCAGTCGTCATTGATACGCCTCCGTAGGCGATCCGCTGGTAATGACATGGCGCGGCAAATCGGGCGGGAACCGACCTTTTGGGAGCTACCCTAGCCGTGCCACCCGATCAGCCTCGCACTTCAGCAAGGTGAACAACGTTTGTCTCGTCAGCAGCACTGCCGAGGGCCACAACGTGTTGCGCCCAAGCATCGAGCGCAGACCGCTTTTCTTCGGCCCATTCGTGAAGCTGATAAACACCGGCCACGCCCGAGCGCGAACCGGACTTATGGTTCAAGATTGCCTCTGTGACCTCAAAGCGCACACCGAGGCGCTGCATGCCCGTGGCTAAAGTACGGCGCAGATCGTGTAGGGTCCAATCGTCGAGAGCCTGCCCTTTGTTTGCCTCCGCTACCAACTTGTCGAGGCGCGACTTGGCTCTTGAGTAGCCCGATACGGGGCTTTTGCCCGTCGTAGTGAAGACGTAGCCCGTCCGCGGCCAATCCGTCTTTCCCTTAGACTGCGCAATTCTGCCAAGTTCATCCATCGCTATTGGCGACAAGGGAACGTTCGTCGCCTCGCCATTCTTGGCTCGTTCCGCGGGTAACGACCATAGCCGCTCGCTATGGTCTAGTTCCTTCCATGGCATTCCGGAAACTTCGTTGCGGCGCTGGCCCGTCAAGATCAGAAGCCGCACCATAGGACCGAACGGATAGCCAAGCCCTTCCGCAGCATCCCACACCAGCCGCAGTTCCCAATCCTTTAGAACGCGCTTTCGGGACGGGGGAGGGGGTGGCGCTTCCATGTCTGCCATGGGAGAACCAGTGGTTAAGTCCCCCTCACTTATGGCCCAACGGAACAGGCGACGGAGGATCGCGAAGAGCTTGCTATGAGAAGCAGGTTTCGAGCGTAGAGGCCGCAGCACCGCGCTTACATCGGCGCGGGTGATGTCAGGCAAAGCCTTCGATTTGAGGACGGGCAGAGCATAGGTGCGTAGCATCGCTTCCACTTCGCCAGCCGAAGCTTTCCAATCGACCTTTAAGCAATGCTCTACGAAGTGATCGAGGTAGGCGGGAAACGCCAGTTCGACACTAACTCGCTGGCGCTGGACCTTGTTGCTCTGCGGATCTTCGCCTTGTGCCACAAGCAAAGACAGGCGCTGCGCCTCTTTACGTGCCGCTTCGGGTGTGAGCGGCCCATGCTTACCAATAGTGTAGCGGCGCACTTTAGAACCGCGTCCGCCCATGCGGTACTGATAAAGATAAACCCTGCTTCCTTTCGGCGTGATCTTCACCCCGAAGCCTGGAAGTCTCTTATCCCACAGAAATGCATCTCGCTCGCCCGCCTGGAGGGCATCGACGTTGCCTTTCGTGACGTTTCCGCTCGCCATATGATTGCTAGCTCCGATCTCAGCAATCACCGTAGCGGGAACTTGCGGGAACATCAATGGAACAGCGGGGATTTCCCCACGCTTTTGATAGGGTGTGAGGCAATAGTGCCGAAGGCGAGAGCACATAATTCGTAATGATGGGGTCACGTGTTCGAGTCACGTAAGCGGCACCACTTCGCGCGGCGGCTGAGAACTTGCGGGCTAGCGATGCGCTGCCAAGTCGAGTTAGCGTCTCACAGGCCGAGCTGCGCTTGATATCCTGCGTGGCCGCTCGACTGTCATTGGCGAAACGCGCCTTGTTGCGAACACTGTAAGCTGAATTTCTTCGAACGAATGGGCTTTCGATAGCTGGCGCGCTTGTTTACGCAGCTTGTC
>NZOF01000047.1 GCA_002695185.1 Erythrobacter sp. | reverse complement strand
GCCGATGATGCGCGCAACTTTCCGGGATCTGTAGGCCTTCTCATCAGGACGGGGTCTGCTGCTGGCGATACGGCCAAGGCGCTGCGAGAAGCGGCGGAATTCGAGCGCATGATCGGTGAAGCCTCAAAAGGCGCGATGATGTCGATCCTGCAGTCGTTTCTCTACCAGTTTGGTGCCTTGGGGCTTTTGCTGGTGAACCAGTATGTCGTGGTCCCCAAGATGTTCGACAGTCCGATCATGAAGATGGCCCCGGATGCGGATTATTCGCTTTGGGAGAATATCGGCTTCTACTTCCTGATCGTGCAATCGGCACTCATCGCCTTCCTGATGTTTCTGGTCGGGCTTGCGACGGTCGGCCGGCGCATTGCGCCGGACAAGATCGACAATCTGATCCTTCACATTCCGCTGCTGCGTGACGTGGTGATCAGCCAGGACAACTTCATCGGCCTGTACCGCCTTGCGCTCTTGATCAATGCAGGCGTGCCGATGAACGAGGCCATTCACAGCTGTTATGAAAGCGCGCGGCCGGGCGCCTTGCGGGAGGATTTCAAGCGGGCGTTGGCCGCGATCCGCCGCGGCGAGAAGTGGCCCAAATATATGACCACACTCCATACCACGGATCGTGCGGCACTGTTGCTGATGCCGGATCGTGAAGAGATGGCGAATAACCTGAACTTCATCGCTGAGCAGTCGAAGGCAATGTATCTGCAGCGCCTGAAGGTCATCTCGCCGGTCATGAACCTGACGTCGGCTGTGATGATGTCGATTGCAGGCTTCATTATCCTGGTCGTGACGACCATTCCGCAGCTGCAGCTTGTCAGCGAGGTCATGAAATAATGTCGGTGGCTGAACTCGTTCCGAGCTGGAAGGGGATGCCCTCCCCTTTCGGGCGCACACTGGAAGGCCATTCGCTTCGTGGCCGCTCATACAGGCTTCGCGGTGAAGCTGAGGGGTTGGCTCTCAGCCAGATCGCCAAGACAAGGGGGATTGATGATCTCGAGGCGTTTACGAAGCCTTCGCTTGGCGATCTGCCCGATCCTTATGAGCTTGCGGACATGGATCTGGCCTCGGTCCGATTGGCAGAAGCGATCCGGAAGAAGCAGAGCATTCTGGTTTTCGGCGATTATGATGTCGACGGGGCCGCTTCAACGGCTGTGATGGTGCGGTTTTGCCGGATGGCAGGGCACAAAGCAGACATCTTCATCCCTGATCGGATTGAACACGGGTATGGGCCGTCGGCGAAATCGCTCGAGGCCTGCAAGGCCGCCAGCTATGACCTCGTGATCTTTGTCGACTGCGGGACCGCGGCGGTAAGCGAGCTAGGCTCTCTGGAAACCGATGTAATCGTTGTCGATCATCATCAGCCGCAGGGAGCGCTTCCGGCGGTTCATGCTTGCGTAAATCCCCACCGGGAGGACGACCGGTCTGGGTTCGGCATGCTGTGCGCTGCTGGTGTTGCATTCATGCTGTGCGTGGCGGCGCGGCGCACGCTGCGGTCTGATGGCTATTTCGCCTTTGAACGCGAACCGGATCTGCGTGAACTGCTCGATGTGGTGGCTCTTGCAACGGTAGCGGATGTTGTTCCTCTCGTCGGCCCATCCCGCCTGCTTGTATGGGCAGGCCTCGCGGTGATGGAGAAACAGCCCAGTGCCGGCATCAAGGCATTGATGGAGGCTGCAGGGGTCAAGGATATCACGGCAGGCCGGATAGGTTTTGCATTGGGGCCGAGGATCAACGCAGGCGGCCGTGTTGGTCAAGGGTCAGGGTTCAAGGGCGGTGCCAAGGGTGTGCTGCTGCTGCTCTGCGAAGATGCGTCAGAAGCGGCTGAACTTGCGGCTGAACTTGGCGGGCTCAATACCGAACGCCAGATCGTAGAGCAGGAAGCACTCGAGGAAGCCGGCGTGCAGGCGCAGGAACAGGTCGATGGCGGGGCGCGGATAATCTGCGTCTATTCGTCCAACTGGCATCCTGGGATAATCGGGATCGTGGCCGGGCGCCTTAAGGAGCGGTTCGGTTTGCCGGTTCTTGTGGGTGCAAGCGATGGCGAGACGATCAAGGCCTCTGGTCGATCTGTTTCGGGGTTCGATCTGGGTTCCCACGTCATCGAGGCAGCAGCGCGAGGTTTGCTCGTTGCGGGCGGCGGGCACGCGGTAGCATGCGGGCTGACTTGTCTTGCCTCGGGCTGGGAAGAGTTCGTCTCGTTCCTGGCGGAGCGGGCCGAATGGGACGCGCAGCCGGTGACGGTCGATTGTATCGCGGCAGCGGACAGGATCCAGCTGCCCCAGGTTGCGGAGCTCGACCTGCTGCAGCCTGTAGGGCAAGGAAATCCGTCGGTAAGCTGCGTCCTTGAGGGGTTCGAGATCAATGACGTGAAGCCCTTTGGCAAAGGGCATTTGCGACTTTTGAATGGTCGGCGCGATCTCGAGGTGGTCTTCTGGCGAGCTGAGGATGACGGGATTGCCTTCGAGATCGCCCAGCTAAGGGGCCGGACGGTCTCGGTCGTAGGCGTACCAAAGGTCAATGAATGGAATGGACGCCGCAAAGTCTCAATCGAGGCTTCGGACGTAATCTTCCGCTGAGCGGGTGCCATGAAGCAGCAAGCCTATCTGAGGACGGCGCTGGCGGTCTCGGCAGCATTGCATTTGGGGATCTTGGGATCTGCTTTGCGGTGGTCCGAACAAGGCGAGCGTAAAGAGGACACAGAAAAGGAAGAGAAGCAGGTCGTCGCCTTTAGCATCAGCGCGGCTGAGGCGGCTGCTGAAGAGCAGCCTGCCGAAGAGCAGCCACGGCCCTTCTCGAACTTGAGCGAGCCATTAGAAGCTGCCGCGTCGATAGAGGCTGATCACGCGTTTGAAGTGGTTGCCGCGGGCGATCGCAGTCAGATGGTGTGGACCCCTCCCCCACCGGAGCCGCTCAAATTTACCAAGAGGCCCGTGCAGCAGGTGGAGGCAGCCGATAAGATCATGGAGATTAGGCTGCCTGGCAATCGCCGGGAGCCGTTGCTTATCAGCTTTGGTGCGGTCGCCATAGACGACGATGCTGTAGGTGCGGAAGTCCGCCGCCTGGGCGGATATGGGGGACTGGTGCTCGCTGTCGAAATTGACGAGGAAGGCGTGCCTGCAGGTTGCAGTGTGCTCGAAAGCTCGGGATCTAACCTGCTCGATACGCATGGCTGCGAGGTTGTGCTCGAATATCGCTATGAGCCTGCGCGTGATGGCCTTGGACGACCGGCCTATGGCCGGGTTGAGGAGGCTTTGGAGTGGGGCGAAGATCTGGCCGTAAGCGCGCGTACTGCAGGCGAAGCGACGCGGGGAGAGCTTGTCGCAGCAGCCCAGCCATGAAGGTCTGGGCCCGTAAGGGCCGATGGCACGAAGGGTTCAGCAGCGACGGACGGGCAGCGAGCGCGACAAGGGCGTGTAGCCCGTCGAACAGTCCTGGTGCCTCAATTTTGCGAGCAAGGACTTGAACACCGCCTCATGAAGCGGCCGCTCGAATTTCAATCCGGCATTAACGCCTGGCCGCACCCATTGTACGGTGGCGTGAATGGGTCCGATCTTCTCGATGCCGACAGCGATGCGGTCGCCCTGATACAAAGCAGCGGGAATCCCCTCGATTTTGCATCCGTCGCAGGTGAGATCGACGATTGTGATATTCTGGGTTGGCTGGAAGGCGGGGCGAAAAGATCCGACGACCTCGACCTGCTCGCGCTCCGATGACCTGTTCATATGATTATCCTTGCGACCTTGCCTGGGATGTTTAGCCGATAGCCCGATTAATTGATAGCAACGGCCTGTTTGTAGGGGGAAACCCTTAGTCAGCCGGAACACTCTCAAACCGATCTTGGCCCTTAGACTACCGAGTGGCTTTGAGGATGTATCAAATGATAAAAGGTGTGGCGGCGGCGACAGCCCATGGTAAAAGAGCGGCTCTCAGGCCGCCCTTTTATCGCTTAGAAACAATGGGTTATATCTTTCAGAAGGGAACGTCGGATATATAGTCCTGATTTTTGAGGCCCTTATCGCCGTCCGGCTCGTCATGATTTGTAGCGCTGGACTCTGGATTAGTCTTTTCAAGGCCCGTGGTGCCAGAACCGTTATCCGGCCGGGACGAAGCACTGTTTTCAGATTGGCCCTGCGGCCTCCCGCCGAGCTGCAGTTCACTGCGGAATGGTTGCATAACGATCTCGAGGCTATTGCGGTCATTGCCGTCGCCATCGGTCCATTTGTTCATGCGCAGTTCTGCCTGGATGTAGACCTGCGTTCCCTTTCGGGCATACTCCTCGAAGATGCGAACGTGATGCTCGTTGAAGCACGTGACGTTGAGGAAAGTCGTCTCTTCCTTCATCTCGCCGTTATGGCGGTATCGGCGGTTCACGGCGATGCCAACGCGGGCCATCTTGCCATTCGGGGTCGACTTGATTTCAGGATCGCGCGTCAGATTGCCGATCAGTTCGACTTTGTTGAGATTGAGCATGGGGGGGTGAGCCTTTCAGGTTTCGATGATCGGGCCAGTCACAATGACTATGGTGAAACGAAAAGAGCCGCAGGCGCAGTCAGGCTGGCCTGCGGCTCTGATGGGATACGAGGCGTTCCGTCAGCCTTTCAGCTGGTCGAACGGGACGTATCCGGGATGGACTTTCGTTGGCGTGATGAAGAACGGGGTGCCATGCACCTCCAGTTCATCGCCGATGCGCGTGTGCTCTGCGAGACGGGCGGTGACGTCGGCGCTGGTCATGGCGGTCCGCAGCTTTGCCCAGTCGGCGCCAATCGCTTCGGCGGCTTGCTGAAGGCCAGCGTCGTCGGAGGCAACCTCGTTTTCGTATAGATAGTTGTTGGCCTGGACGAATTTGCCCTGCTTTTCAGCAGCCATGGCAAAGCGCGCGAGGGTTTCGGAATCGGGACCGAGGATGGGCCGCATGATGGCAACGATACGCGCGTCATTGCTGTCGGCGATGAGCTGGTTCACCTCGTCATGGGCGCGCTTGCAGAAGCCGCAGCGATAGTCGAGGAACTCGATATAGGTCTGGCTGCCCGCGGGGTTGCCCATGACAAGGCCGATCGTGTCGGCCTTCGAAAGGTCTGCCCGGGCTGCATCGGCGCGCTGTGTGAGCATTTTCATCTGCTCTTCGCGCTGCCGGCGCTCATGCTCACTCGAAGCGATGACGACGAGCTCCGGATGTTCGCGCAGCGCTACTCGCAATTTTTCGAGGAATGCGGGATCGAGGGCGGTGGCATCGTCGGTGGCTGGCTGCGCTTTGGCCGGAGTGCTCGGCACGATCGCGCAGGTTGCGGCGAGCGCCATCGTGACAGGCGCAGCGAGCAACAGAGCCGCATCCGCAAATGCGGTGGCAAACTTTTTCATTTCAAACCTTCCTATACGGGCAAGAGAATTCTCCCGCGCATTGTAGGATAGGCTTAGGCTTTATCCAAACTTTCAGATTGAGTTATGAGTTCCAGGGAAGGCTGGTCGGTGAGACTTGGAAGGTCTCGGTGTGCTCCTTGCGGACCATGAACGGGGTGTTGAGCGTGAGCGACGATGCACTGGGCATGCAAACGGCGTTGTGCTCATTGATCTTCTGATCGAATTCCTGGTCGCCGATAAATGTGACTGCGCTCTCGGCTTCGCTTACGACGACGATATCGATGATCGGCATGTGCCAGGGCCGGGTATTCTCAAGGCCGGGGCATGTCGTCCTGCTCATGGTCATGTTGACCTCGAGTTCCTGGCGGTGCTTGAGCGCAAGGTTCCAGCACAGCAGCTCAGCTTTTTTCCGCCATTGGCTGTAGCCGCCCTCGCAAATCGCATGGGTCTCGACGTTTATGGCCTTTAGAAACGCGCCGACGATCGTGGGCGGCGGCAAATCGTCCGTAATATGGGTGCGCGATAGCTCGGTCCGGATAACGGCCGGATTTTCAGTTTCGGTCCAGCAGATGACATTTAGGTCATCATCTGTTTCGAATTGACCGCCAGAGAGTTGAAACCCCTTGCTGGCGACGCGCACGGTCATGTTGCCATTGGGACTGACCGCCAGTTCCATTTCGATCTGGTCGTTGTGGGTTCTGATGCCATATTGGACATCTCGCATACGATTTTCGGGCCGCTTCAGAATGAAGGGGATCTCGCTCTTGCTTGCGTAGCGCGCGTTCCAAAGAAGCGCAGTTGTGCTGTCGAGTTTTTCCATCTGCGCCCCCTAAGCCAAAATCGCCGACTTCACGCCGGTAACGGAATCGACCTGCTTGATAAAGCTGTCATCTATGATGACAACCGGCGGCGTGGTCGTACGCATCTTGTTCTGAATAATTCTCAGTCGGCCCTCTCCTTCCGGAGACTGGGCGATGAGACTGCGTAGCTGTTCGCGGTCGAAGTTCTCATCGGTTTCGATGATCAGGATGGGGTCACTTGTGCCCTTGTCTTCCTCGCCAAGAAGGCGTTCAACCGTGTCGATGCGATATTTTCGCTGGCCCGTCGAAAGATAGCTGCTGACCTGAAGAACGACGATCGCGCCTTTCTGAAGGAGGTGCGCATTTTCGAGGTTCTCGTCGCAGCCAGCCTCGATCGAGGTTTGTGCATCGGAGATACGAAGGCCGATAAAGCCCTTCCCGCCCTTGATGATCTTCGCCTCGTCGACCTGGGCCGCGATGCGAAGGGGCATATGCTCAAGCAGAGGCTCGGCCTCGGTAGGACCGGAAATGCCCTCTGCTTCCATCCAGCGGCGATAGGCGTCGATGGGATGCGAGGTAATCGTGATGCCAAGGGCGTCGCGCTCCATCTGGAGCACTTCCTTCTCACCCGGAACATCGTCGGCGCGGCTCGTCTGCAGGGCCGCGGGCTGATCGCCAAAGAGGCTGATCTGCCCTGCCCGCTTGGCCTTGGCCTCGTTCGCGAGGCCGTCATAGCTTTGCTGAACGGTGGCGATGATGGTGCCGCGCTCAACTCGGGCGATCTCATCGAGAGCGCCCGAAGCCGCAAGAGCGACAGTCTGGGCACGGTTCATGCGGTCACCGCAGCGTTCGATAAGCTGCTCAAGCGAAGCGGGCGGATTTTCGCTGAAGGTCGACACGAGGTGGTCGACAGCGCCGGCCCCGATCCCGCGGATTGCGCTTAGCGACCACCGGATGGTCTTTTCATCGACCGGCAGGAAGTTCTTGCCATCGGCATCGATGCGCGGAGGCAGGATCTCGATCCCCCGTTTGCGCGCTTCCTGGGCAAGCCGGATCAGCTGGTCGGTATCGTTCGCATTGCCGTCGAGCGCGGCAGCAAAGTAGGCGGCTGGATGGTTGTTTGCGAGCCAAGCGGTGATGTAGGACAGCAGGCCATAGGCTGCTGCGTGCGAGCGGTTGAAGCCATAGCTTGCGAAGCGCTCGATGAGCTTGAAGAGTTCTTCTGCTTGCTCGCGCGGAATCGAGTTTGTTTTCCAGCACCCGTCGATAAAGACCTGGCGCTGGGCATCCATCTCTTCCTGGATCTTCTTGCCCATGGCGCGGCGCAGAATGTCGGCTTCGCCCAGCGAGTAGCCGGCGAGCACCTGCGCGGCTTGCATGACCTGCTCCTGGTAGATCAGGATGCCATAGGTATCGCGGGCTACGTCATCGAGCAGCGGGTGCGGCGTGCCGAAAGGCTCGAGACCCTTTTTGCGGCGCGCGTAAAGCGGAATGAATTCCATTGGTCCGGGCCGGTAGAGTGCGACGATTGCGACGATATCTTCGAACTTGTCGACGCGGATCTCGCGGCAAGCCTGCGTGATGCCCCCGCTTTCAAGCTGGAAGACACCCATCGTCCGGCCTTCGCTCAGGGCCTTGAGGGTCTTTGCATCGTCGAGGTCGACTTCATAGGGGTCGAGTTCGACACCGAGCCTTGTGAGATTGACGCGGGCGCGCTCGATGATCGTGAGTGTCTTGAGGCCGAGGAAGTCGAACTTCACCAGTCCAGCCTTCTCGACAGGCTTCATGTCGTACTGGGTTACAGCCTGCTGGCGGTCATTGGGATCGGGCTCGAGCGATGCAATTTTCTCGACGGGCCGGTCGGCAATGACGATGCCCGCCGGATGGCGCGTCTTGTTCCTGACAAGGCCATGCAGGAGCGCGCCGAGACGCAGCGCTTCGCCGCTTTCCGGCGTGGTAAGCAGGGCGCGAATTTCCTCGGAATGGATGATCTCGTCGGTGAGTTCGCCGCTTGTCGGCAGCGCTTTCGAGATTTTGTCCATGAGGCCGTGGGACTGGCCCAGGATACGCCCGACGTCCTTGACCGCCATACGGGACTGGAAGGTGTTGTAGGCGCCGATAGCAACAACGCGGTCCTCACCATACTTATGCCGGACGTAGCGGATGACCTCTTCGCGGCGGCGCTCGCAGAAGTCGATGTCGAAGTCGGGAAGGCTGACACGTTCGGGATTGATAAAGCGCTCGAACAGCAGGTTCATCTTGATTGGATCGAGCTTCGTGATGCCTAGAGCCCAGGCAACGATCGAACCTGCGCCCGATCCGCGTCCCGGACCGACAGGAATGCCCTTGTTGCGTGCCCAGCCGATGAAGTCCGCCACGATGAGGAAGTAGCCGGCAAAGCCCTGTCCAACGATGAGCCCCATCTCGTAATCAAAGCGTTCGTTGTAGCCACGGTGTTCGCTTGCAGGGACGGATTCCAGCAGAGCATCGAGACCGGCGCGCGCCATGGCGTGAAGAGCATCTTTTTCGCTGCTTCCATCACCGGTTTCAAAGCGCGGCAGCATGGGCTTTGCTGCCTGCGGAAGAAAGTCGCAGCGGTCAGCGAGCCAGCCGCCGTTGGTGATCGCCTCGGGAATATCGGCAAAGAGATCCTCGAAACGCTCTGGCGCCGGCAAGTCTTCGCCCAGAGCAAGCTCGGGCTGATACTGTGAGGAACTGCCGATCGAGCGCAAGACCTCGACCAGTTCGGGCTTGCCAGTAGG
>NZOF01000046.1 GCA_002695185.1 Erythrobacter sp. | reverse complement strand
TTCGCGCTAGGGTAATGCGCTGTCCGAACTGGGCCCGCTCGATCGCATCGATATCCTTCGCGGTCCGCAGGGCACGCTCGGCGGCCGTAACTCCTCGGCCGGGATGATCTCGATCTACACCGCCGCACCCGAATTCGACTTCGGCGGCTATGCCAACTTCACCTATGGCAATTACGATGCAGTCCGCGTCGAAGGCGGCGTCAACGCGCCCTTGGGCGATACCGTTGCTGCCCGCGTGGACGGCGTCTTCTTCCGCCGTGACGGCTTCTACAACGACGTCGTCAACGACACCGACGTCAACAATCGCGATCGCTACCTCGTTCGTGCGCAGGCCCTGTTCGAGCCTTCCGATAGCCTGAGCTTCCGCTTGGTCGCCGACTACTCGAACAAGGACGAGGCCTGCTGCGCAGCAACCTTCGTGCAGCCGAGCTTCGCGCCTCTTGCCCGTCTGAGCGACGATCTGCCGGCGACTTCCGCCGATGCGAAGTTCGATTATCCCGGAACCGCCACACCGGCGCTCACGGATACGGCCAATCCGATCATCCCGATCCTGCTGGGCCTCGGCCAGAACCCGGCCGCACTCAACCAGTCGACCTTCAACCGAAACATCTACGTGACCCCGGGCCGGTCCTATGACGGCGAAACGGAAGATTACGGCATTTCCGGCGAACTCAACTGGGATCTCGGGGCCGCTTCGCTAACCTCGATCACGGCGTATCGCGAATACGAAAACATTCAGGCTTCGGACACCGACTATACGCAGGTCGACATCCTCTATCGCGCTCCGGGCGAGTTTGCCGGCGCGCGTCAGTTCAAGACCTTTACCCAGGAACTTCGCCTCAACGGTACGGCCTTCAACGACCGTCTCGACTGGCTGGTTGGCGGCTATTACGCCAATGAGGATCTCCAGACGCGCGATAACCTGCGCTTCGGCACGCAGTATGGTGCATTTGCACCATGCCGCGTCGTGAACGCGGTGAACCCGGCGCTCGCGAATCCTCTGGAAACCGGATGCATCGGTGCCGGTGGTCGTGCTGTTCTTCAGGGCGCCAATGGCGGTGCCGGGGCCTTCGGCGCAGCGACGCCGCTGATCTTTGCCGGGCTCGATAGACTGGCGCAGATCAATGATCTCGGTAGCACCGGCGATATCTATAACCAGACGAGCGAGAACTTCGCGCTCTTCACGCACAACATCTTCCACATTACCGACCGCCTCGATCTGACCCTTGGCCTTCGTTACACCAACGAAACCAAGGATTTCGATGCATCGTTCGCTAACGATAACGTCATCTGCCCCCAAAACCGCGCGCTGCTGAACGGGCTTCTGGCTGTGCCAAGCCTTGCTGGTCTTGCAGGCGGTATCATCTCGCTTTCCTGTCAGGGCAATTCGACGTCCGAACTGGACGGAGTGACGCTCGAAGACAGCCGCGACGAGGACGAATTCACGGGCACCGCAATCCTCAGCTGGAAGCCGGTCGACGACCTGCTGCTCTACGGATCCTATTCCCGCGGATACAAGGCTGGCGGTTACAACCTCGACCGCTCGGCGCTTGCTCTTCCGGTGGCTCTGAATGTCAGCGCGATCAACCCGGCGGCGCTCCAGTTCGAGGAAGAAACGGTCGATGCGTATGAAATCGGCCTGAAATACCAGGAGCGCATGTGGGGCGCGAGCCTTTCGCTCTTCCGTCAGGAGTTCAGCAATTTCCAGCTGAACACCTTCAACGGCTCGGCGTACGTGGTCCAGAACATCAATGGTTGCGACACCGATCTCGGCGGGCTCGATCGTGACAACAGCGGCACCACCGGCGCCTGCGATGCCGATAACATCGCCCCCGGCGTGGTTTCGCAGGGTTTCGAATTCGAAGCCAACCTTCGTCCGGCCCGGTCGCTCACCTTCACGGTTGGCGTAACCCGCGCCGACACCGAGTTTGCCGACGATCTGGTGGGCAGCGACAACGGTTCACCGCTCGATCCGGCGCTGCGTCTGCTTCCGGGCGACCAGATGTCGAACGCGCCTGAATGGGTTGCCACGAGCTCGCTCACCTGGACGCCGGATATCGGCACCAGCGGCATGAAGGGCCTGTTCTACATCAATGCCCGTACGACCAGCGATTACAACAGCGGTTCCGACCTGCTCTACGGCAAGGAACAGGATGGCTACACGCTGGTGAACTATCGCGTCGGCCTGACCAACATCGCAGACCGCTTCGCAATCGAAGGCTGGGTCAACAATTTGTTCGACCAGAACTACACACAGGTGGCCTTCAACACGCCTTTCGTGGCCGAACAGCAGACCTACTCGGCATACCTAGCAGAACCGCGCACCTACGGCGTTACCCTGCGGGCCAAATTCTGAGCCGGAGATAACAATCAACGAAAAGGGCGCCTCCGGGCGCCCTTTTTTGTACTCAGATAATGAAGGCGCTTCTTTCGCGAGTAGCAAAACGCTCACCTCAGTCGCGCTCTCCGAACAGGGCGGTGCCAACACGCACGTGGGTAGCCCCCATCATGATGGCGGTTTCGAAATCGCCGCTCATCCCCATGCTCCGCCCTTCGAGGCCGTGATCGCGGGCAAGCTTGTCGAGAAATGCGAAGAAAGGCGCAGGTTCGATCTCGGCGGGAGGAAGGCACATCAGCCCCGCCAACGGTATGTCGGCATCGCGGGCCTGACGAAGCAATTCCGGCAGTTCCGCTACCGGGCAGCCGCCCTTCTGTGGTTCGTCACCGACATCCACCTGCACGAAACACGGTATTTGACGTCCGGTCTTGTCGAATGCCTTGGCCAGAGCCTTCACCAGGCTCGGGCGGTCGAGCGAATGAATGACGTCGAACAGCGCTGCGGCATCTTCCGCTTTGTTGGACTGCAACTGTCCGACGAGATGCAGGCGCACACCGGGGTGTTCCTCGCGCAGCACGGGCCATTTTTCCTGAGCTTCCTGCACCCGGTTCTCGCCGAAATGGCGCTGGCCTTCGATCAGCAGCGGTTCGATCGCTTCGGCCGTATGCCGCTTGCTCACCGCCACCAGCGTGACGTCACCGGGATCGCGCCGGGCCCGCTTGCAACTGGCCTGAATGGCGTGGAGGACAGATTGGAGCGGAGTGTCTGCTTTTTCCATGGCATTGCGCTATAGCGATTGCATGCCTGCACGCCAGACCCTGCCCTTGCTTTGGCTGCTTTCCGATGCGCGTAACGATGGCGGGCTGGAACAGGCCCTGCGTGCGCTCCCCCCACAATCCGGCTTCGTTTATCGCCACTACCATCTCGATGAGGATGAAAGGAGGCACCGTTTCGACGTCCTTGCTGCAATCGCGCGCGAGGCGGGCCATCTGGTGATACTTTCAGGTATGGGCGACTGGGGCGCAGACGGATACTATGGCGCTGCACGGGGTGGTGAAGGAGTATGGCTGGCGACCGCTCATGACAGCGACGAAATCGAACGCGCCGCACGGCTTGGGGCGGACGGCCTATTCCTTTCTCCGGTGTTCCCCACCGCATCCCATCCGGGGGCTGCGACACTCGGCGTCGACCAATTTCACTTGCTGGCGGCTCAATCCCCCGTCCCGGTCATCGCGCTGGGCGGAATGACGTACGAACGCGCACAACAACTCGATTGGCCACGCTGGGGGGCGATTGACGGACTCGCTTCGACGAAGGCTCCTTGACGCAGGAGTCCTGCACGAACCATACTGGGGGCCAGACGCAAGAAGGGAAGTTTCATGGCAACGCGCGCAAACGCCAGACCAGATTGGCGTGCGGCATTTCGCCGTTCGCTGCGCCGTGCCAGTCATATGACGGGGGCGGGCGTATTGTTCGCGCTGCTCATCTTCCTTGCGCTGGCGCTTGCCAGTTACAGCCAGACCGATCCCAGCGCGTCCACTGCCGCATCGGGCGAAGCGATTGCCAACTGGATGGGGGCAAGCGGGGCATGGGCTGCCGAGCGCGCACTGTTCCTGTTCGGACTGCCATCGCTCCTGCTGCTACCGATGATCTGGATTTCCGCCCGCCGCCTTTGGACCGGCGTCGAAAATCCGGAAGAAGAAGAAACGCCGGGCAAATGGTGGCCGCCATTTGCGCTGCTGATACTTGCTATGGTTCTGCTGGGCACCGTTATCGCTCTGCTGTTCGAAGGGAGCCCGGGGCCATTCCCGGCGGGTGCAGGCGGGCTTTCAGGATTGCTTGGCGCGGGCGCGATCGAGGCTGTTGCCACGCGGTTCGCCGATAGCTTTTCCGGGTGGGTCATCGCCCTGCTCGGCCTCGTGGCTCTGGGCGGCGGGCTTGCGCTGGTCACCCGCGTGTTCGCCATCGACTGGGCGCAGTTCTTCACTCTTCCCGAAATGTTGAAGCGGCGCCCGCAACTTTCGGACATTGACCTTCCGCTGGCCCCCAAGAAGCAGAAACGCGCAAAGCGGGAGACGGTCGAAGACGAGGACGCGCCGGAAGCCGAACCGCAGCCTGCCCGCCGGGCTCCGGAAATTGCCGATCCCGTTGCTGCGCCAGCGCAGTCGCAGACTGCCAAGCCCAAGCAGCGCGACATGTTCGCCAATTACGAATTGCCGAGCAACGATCTGCTTGCCGACCCGCCCGAACAGAAGGCCGCCAAGCTCGACAAGATCGCGCTGGAACGCAATGCGCGGCTGCTCGAAAACGTGCTCGACGATTTCAACGTGAAGGGCGAGATTACAGCCGTTCGCGCCGGGCCGGTGGTGACGATGTACGAACTGGAACCGGCGGCGGGCATCAAGGCCAGTCGCGTGGTCGGCCTGGCCGAAGATATCGCCCGCAACATGAGCGCGATCAGCGCCCGCGTCTCTCCTATTCCGGGCAGGACGGTGATCGGTATCGAACTGCCCAACGCAGATCGCCAGATGGTCAGCTACAAGGAACTGGCGACCTCCAGCGCCTTCGTGGACAATAAGGGCAGTCTGCCGATGATCCTGGGCAAGGATATCGCGGGCGAGCCGATCATCGCCGATCTGGCCGCCATGCCTCACCTGCTGGTCGCGGGTACGACCGGGTCGGGTAAATCGGTGGGCCTCAACGCGATCCTGCTGTCGCTGCTCTATCGCTTTACGCCGGACGAGTGCCGCCTGATCCTGATCGATCCCAAGGTGCTGGAGCTCAAGACCTATGACGATATTCCGCATCTCCTCAGCCCGGTGGTGACCGAACCGGCCAAGTCGGTCCGGGCGCTCAAATGGGCGGTAGAGGAAATGGAGAAGCGCTATCGCATGATGTCTTCCGTCAACTCGCGCAATATCGCGGGCTTCAACGATAAGGTTCGCAACGCCGCTGCGAAAGGTACGCCGCTGGGCCGCCGTGTGCAGACCGGCTTCGATCCGGAAACCGGCGAGGAGCTCTACGAGGAAGAGCAGCTCGATTACGAACCGCTGCCGCTGATCGTCTTGATCGTCGACGAGCTGGCCGATCTCATGGTTACGGTGGGCAAGGAAATAGAAGTGCTGATCCAGCGCCTGTCGCAAAAGAGCCGCGCGGCGGGCATCCATCTGATCATGGCGACGCAGCGTCCCTCGGTCGACGTCATCACCGGCGTCATCAAGGCCAATTTGCCGACCCGTATCAGCTTCAAGGTTACAAGCCGGATCGACAGCCGCACCATTTTGGGCGAGCAAGGCGCGGAGCAACTGCTGGGCAAGGGCGACATGCTGTACAAGCCCAATACCGGGGCGGTCGTGCGCGTTCACGGGCCCTTCGTGGCCGATGACGAGGTCGAACGCGTGGCCGATCACTGGCGCGGTCAGGGCAAGCCCGACTATGTCGACGCGGTCACCGAAGAGCCCGAAGACGGCGGCTTCAATTTCGAGGACGAGTTTACCGCTTCCGACAATCCGGAAGAGCGCAAATATCGCCAGGCCTGCCAGATCGTTATCGAGAACCAGAAAGCGAGTGGCAGCTGGCTGCAGCGCCAGATGGGCGTCGGCTACAATACGGCCGCCAAGTGGATCGAGCGCATGGAAAGCGAAGGACTGGTGGGCCCGGCCAACCATGTCGGACGCCGCGAGATTTTCCGCGACCAGGACGGCAACCCGATCTAAGGGCGCTTGATGGACGCTGTGACTCGAAGCCCATCCGCCGACGAGGAAGCGGAACGCACCGCACGCTGGGTATTTTCGCCCATCGGGCGGGCCGTTGCGCAGCTACGTCAGTACTGGCGTACGAATGTCCGCACCGGTGTCGATCACCAGGAAGTGATCGCCAAGATCGCGCTCGAATGCCCGACGACACCGCGATACATGCTGATGACCATGATGTCGGCAGGCATCGCGATCCTCGGCCTGCTGCTGTCTTCCGGCGCGGTGGTTATCGGCGCCATGCTTCTCTCGCCGCTGATGAGCCCGATCCTTGGCGTCGGCTTCGCGCTGGCAACGGGTAAGCAGAAATGGCTGCGCATCAGCGCCAAGACGCTTGCGCTCGGCAGCCTGGTGGCAGTGTTGTTCTCCGCCCTGATCGTGCTGGTGTCGCCATTGCAAGCCGTGACCGAGGAAATCGCCTCGCGCACGCGGCCCAATCTGCTCGATCTGCTTGTAGCGCTCTTCTCCTCCATCGCCGGTTCCTATGCGATGATCCGCGGGCGCGAAGGCACGATCGTAGGCGTTGCCATCGCGACCGCCTTGATGCCTCCACTGGCAGTGGTCGGCTTCGGCCTTGCGACGCTCAACTGGACGGTTTTCTTCGGCGCGCTAGGCCTGTTCGTGACCAACTGCCTGACCATTGCGCTGACCGCGACGATCATGGCGCGCCTCTATGGCTTCCGCACAAGCCTCTCCACCCGGCAGGGCTGGTTTCAGAATGTCGGCATCTTCATGATCTTCGTGGCGCTGGCCATCCCGCTCGGCCTGTCGCTCAGGCAAATCGCATGGGAGACCAATTCCCAGCGTATCGTGCGCAATGCCATCCAGGCCGAGTTCGGCTCGCGAGCCCGGATCAGCGAGCAGACGATCGATTGGGACAGCGAACCACTTACCATCACGGCGACCGTTTTTACGCCGAACTTCGATACCGGTGCCAATGGCGACCTGTCGCAAACGCTGCAGGAAAAACTCGGTCGCCAGGTCACCGTCAATATCGAGCAATTGCGCGTCGGCGCTGACCCGGGCGCAGCCGAGCAGGCGGAACTGGCCCGCGCCCGCGCTGCCGAGCAGGCCGCCGCCACAGAGCGCCAGATTTCAACGCTTGTGGATCGCATGGCGATGGCTGCGGGGGTCAATCGTTCCGCTGTCCTGCTCGACCGCGACACGCGGATCGTATCTGCGAATGCCAAACCGCTGCCCGGACTATCGCTCGAAGGCTATCGCGATCTCGAAGCGCGCGTAATCGGCGATACACCTGGCTGGACGGTAAGGCTGCGCCCACCTTTGCGCGCGCTCCCAACCATTACTTTGGGCGAGGAAGGGCCTGACGAGGCTGGAATCTCGGCGGAGAAGACCGTGATATGGGCAGCGCAGCGAATCGACTTACCCTTAATCCTGACAGGCCCGCCAGAGCAGACGGAAGCCTTGGCCGCTCGCTTGCGAGATGCCGACATAGAGATTGCGCAAGTCGAGCCGGGTGATGACGAGCGTATCGCAATCCGCTGGGCGCCTCTTCCGCAATAAGCTTGCGCCCGCCTCTCGTGTGCTTGCCGCCCGATAGCAAGGCTTGTACCTGCCCCTCGCAAGAGAAGGAGTTCGCCCAATGCGCGTCGGTTGCCCAAAGGAAATCAAAAATCATGAATATCGCGTCGGCCTGACGCCCGAAAGCGCATATGAGCTGGTCAGCCAGGGCAACGAGGTCTGGATCGAAAGCGGTGCCGGGCTCGGCATCGATGCAACCGACGAACAATATATGGCCGCGGGCGCGAAGATCGTCGACGGACCCGATCCGATCTTCGCCGAATGCGAAATGGTCGTGAAGGTCAAGGAACCGCAAGCGGACGAACGCAAGAAGCTGCGCCGCGACCAAATCCTCTACACCTATCTCCATCTCGCGCCCGATCCCGATCAGACGCGCAATCTGGTCGAAAGCGGCGTGACCGCGATCGCTTACGAAACCGTGACCGGCCCGCGCGGCCAGCTACCCTTGCTCAAGCCAATGAGCCAGGTCGCCGGACGGATGAGCGTGCAGGCAGGTGCCGCCGCGCTGGAGAAAGCGCATGGCGGCCGCGGCGTTCTGCTGGGCGGCGTGCCGGGCGTGATGCCGGGCAAGGTCGTGGTGATCGGCGGCGGCGTGGTCGGCTTCAACGCGGCGCAGATGGCGGTCGGCCTTGGCGCGAATGTCACCATCCTCGACCGCGATCCCGAAGTGCTGGAAAAGGTCGGCACGCATTTCGAAGCCCGTGCCAGCACGCGCTTTTCCAACGCCGCCAATCTGCTCGACGCGGTCAGCAATGCGGATCTGGTGATCGGCGCGGTGCTGATCCCCGGCGCGGCGGCGCCCAAGCTGGTCACCCGCACCATGCTCAAGCGCATGCAGAAGGGCGCGGTGCTGGTCGATGTCGCGATCGATCAGGGCGGCTGTTTCGAAACCAGCAAGCCCACCACTCACGCCGATCCAACCTACGTAGTAGACGACGTCGTCCATTATTGCGTCGCCAACATGCCTGGCGCCGTGGCGCGGACCAGCACCTATGCCCTGAACAACGTCACGCTGCCGCATGCTTTGCGTATCGCCCGCCTCGGTTGGAAAAAGGCGCTGGCTGCGGACCCGTATCTTGCCGAAGGTCTGAACGTTCACGCAGGCGAAGTGACCTATGAAGCGGTCGCGCGCGAACTGGGTTATGCCTATCGTCCGGTGGCGGAAATATTGACTGCCTAAAATCCCGGTTTCGTGCGGGAAGATAAGTTTAACGTGCCATTAGGAAATTAACGCGTATCGGGTACTTCAATGGGAAGGGCCCCGATCGCTGGCCTGCAGTTCGCGTCGTTGCGGACTGCAGCAATTTTCGTGCTTTGCGCGATGCTGCTGCTCGTGCCGGGCAAGCTCTTTGCCGCCGACGGATTTGCACCTGGGTCAGTTTGCCACATCTCGACTGATACGAGCGTATCCTATCGGGATGCGATTCAGAAACCCGAGACTTGGGAGTGCGACAGCGAACAGTTCGACTGGTTTGCGGATCGTCACATTATCCGTCACGATTTGAGCGGGGCTACGGGGCCTCCCGCTTATCCGCGTTTTCTCAGCTTCGATCGGAATGAATTCGAGCGCCTTATCGTCCGGGTCGAAGGCACTGATGGCTCGATTATCTCGCGAACATACGGTTTCCGGGATCTCAAGCTTGGATCCTCGAGCCTGCGGGCCATGATCGAATTGCCGGATCTGGGCGTCCCGGTGAAATCCATCGCCATGATCCACGAAGGGGGATATTATCCCGACGCATTCGTGCGTGCCGAAATCTCGCGTCACGCAGAAACGCCAGCTGTAGCCGGCTACTATCATCTCCTGGCAGCTCTCCTCTGCGGCCTGCTGCTGAGCCCGGCTATTTTCGACCTGATTTTCTACCGCGCCTTGCGCGAGACCTTCCTCATCTATCACGGGCTCTTCTGTCTGATGGCGATGGTGCAGACGGCATCGGTATCTGGCTTGCTCCCCATGGCGACCGCTTTGTCTTACGATGCGGAGCTCATGATCACCTACCTCAGTCTCGATCTGATGATCGCGGCGACCTTTCTGTTCGCATATCATTTTCTCGAAAGCAGCAAGCTTCCGGCCTCGCGGCGACGGTGGCTGTTGGGATTGGCTGCAATAGCGGTAGCGAACGGATTGATCGGAACCTTCCTCATCGATTGGTTCGCAGGCTATATAGATTACCTGTATTTCGCTGTGCTGGTGGGTCTCTTTGCCGCCTATTATGTCGTGCTTACTTTCGCGCGCCGAAACGGCAGCCGCGTGGCAACCTTCCTCACGGTTGGCATCACGCCGCTGTTTTTCGTCATCCTGACCCAGACAATCGGGGTTTACCTTTACGGCGAAGCTTTCAATTTCGACGAGACCTGGCCGCAGAATTTCGCTCTGCTGTTTGAAGTCATCGCCACCGCGGTAGCGGTCGCCGATCGGTTCATGATTATCCGTCGACAGCGCGACCGTGCGATCCTGACCGCTCGCGATCTCGAAATGATCAGCGAGCACGACGAACTAACCGGGCTGCGCAACCGCCGATCCCTTGAGATTCGCTATCCCGAATTGGTGAGGGACGGATTTCACGCGATGGCGGTGGTGGATCTCGATGATTTCAAGTCGATCAATGATGATTTCGGCCATCCCGTGGGTGACCGCGTGATTCGAAGTGCGGCGTGGGCCCTCAGCCCCGGCGACGACAATGATGTCGTCGCCTTTCGCATGGGCGGCGAGGAATTCCTCCTCCTTCTACGCGGCGAAGATGCGGCAGAAAAAGCGGAGAGACGGCGCAGGTCCATGACCGCCCGTATCTTCACGGCCGTGGAAGAACTTGATCGGCCGGTCACAGCCAGCATGGGTTTTGTGGACTTCGCAGAATGGAAGGTTCGCGAAACTACCGATGGTTTCATCAGCTTGTATGCCAAGGCGGACAGGCTGCTTTACGAGGCCAAATGCGCCGGGCGAAACACGACCCGGAAAGAAAAGCTTTCGCCGGTCGGACCGCTTCAGCGGCTTTCCCGCAGATCCCGGGTCTAGCTGATCAGCATTTGACGGCTAATCGCGAAACGGGGCGAGAATTTCAGGGCGTACCCGGACGAGACGTTGTGTCTCACGATCGAGCATTGCCCAAGTCGTCGCCGCGGAGACGATGACCTTTCCGGAAGCATTACGGAAATCAACCCGGCGGACGGATGTGGCGCCCCTTGGCTGCCCCTCGATCCATGTGTCCCCGGTCACGCTCTCACCTTCGACGACATTTCCGCGGTAGTCTATCTCGTGCCGGGTCACGACCCAGAAGAAGCGGGCACTGTCTTCCGGGTGGGCGATTTCGTCCCAGTTGGAAACGGCGATGTCCTGAATCCAGCGCACCCAGACGGCATTGTTCACATGTCCGAGCTCGTCGATGTCTTCGGGCTGGGCGGTGAATGTCCGTTCGAAATGCTTGCTCATGGTGCCTCCCCCATCTGCCAAAGGATAAAGGCGTATTCTTCGGCGACCTCGTAAATGGACGCAAAGCGCCCGGACTTACCGCCGTGACCCGCGCCCATGTTCGTTTTCAGCAGCAGCTCGTTCTGGTCTGTTTTCAACTCGCGCAGCTTGGCCACCCATTTTGCCGGCTCCCAATAGGTAACCCGCGGGTCATTGAGGCCAGCCGTGACCAACAGTGGAGGATAGTCCTGCGCTGAGACCTGATCGTAGGGCGAATAAGAAAGAATGTAGGCAAAAGCCTGCTTGCTCTCGATCGGGTTGCCCCACTCGGGCCATTCACCCGGGGTGAGCGGCAGATCCTTGTCGAGCATGGTCGAAAGGACATCCACGAACGGCACATGGGCAACCACTGCGCCCCACAGCTCGGGATTGGTGTTGAGCACGACGCCCATCAATTCGCCGCCCGCAGAACCGCCGCTCGCGCTAATCCGACCTTCGGCGGTATAGCCCTGGGCAATCAGGCCCTTCGCCACATCGACAAAATCGTTGAAGGTATTGGTCCGCTCGTTGAGCTTGCCCTGCAGATACCAATTGCGCCCGAGATCGTCGCCGCCGCGAATATGCGCGATGGCGAAGGCATAGCCGCGATCGACCAAGCTCAGTCTGGTGGTCGAGAAGTTGGGGGGATAGGCAAAGCCGTAAGCGCCATAGGCATAAAGATGCAGCGGACCGCCGGCCTCGCGGTCCTTGCGGCTGACGATCGACACCGGAACCGGCGTGCCATCCCGCGCGGCGATTTCGATCCGTTCGACCTGATAGAGATTGGCGTCGTAGCCACTTGGTATCTCCTGCTGCTTGAGGAGCTCCAGTTCGCCGCTGCCGACATGGTAGTCATAGACCGTGTCGGGAGTGACCATGCTTTCGTAGGAAAGGCGCAGCCGGTCGGTATCGTATTCGGGATTGTTCGAAAGCCCGGTCGAAAAGCTCGCCTCGGTAAAGGCGACCGGCTTGACCAGATTGGGATCCTTGTAACTGCGCAGCTGGATCTGATCGAGACCGCGCAGGCGGCCTTCGGTGACGTAGTAATCCTTGAACAGTTCGAACCCGTCGAGATAGAATTCGTCGGAGCCTTCTATCAGGGTCTTCCAATCACCCGGCGCCTCGAGGCTGGCCGTGGCGAGCCGGAAGTTCACATGTTCGTCGTTCGTGTGAATGTAGAGCGTGGCTTGGCCATCTACCGTCCGCACGTCGACATCATATTCGCGGCCCGTCTGGCGCGGCGCGACAAGGATTTGCTCACCCGTCGGGTCGTCGGCGCGAACGAGGCGCACTTCGCTCGTCTCGTTATCTCCTGTCGAGATGACCAGCCAGTCTTCCTGAGCCGACAGTCCTGCCCCGACCCGGAAGCCGTCGTTTTCGGTCTCACGATACAGCTCGACATCGTCCGACAGCGGCGTGCCGAGAACGTGCATCGTCGCATCGTGGACCCGCCACTGATCATTGGCCAATCCGTAGACGATCGCCCTGTCGTTCATGACCCAGGCTAGCCCGGTCAGCGTGCCGGGGATCTCGTCTGGCAAGAGTTCGCCGGTCTCGAGATCCTTGATGCGCGCAGTGAACCGTTCGGAACCATTCGTGTCTGCCGAGTAGGCTAGATAGCGACCGTTCTTGGAAACGGAAAATGCGCCAAGGCGGAAATATTCGTGCCCTTCGGCCAGCACGTTCTCATCCAGGATGAGTTGCGGATCACCGCCCGCTACCGGTTTGCGGTAGTATTTTCGATACTCCTTGCCCTGCTCGAACTCGGACCAGTAGAGCCAGTCGCCGTCCTTCTGAGGGACGCTGCTCTCATCCTCCTTCACCCGCGCTTTCATCTCTTCGTAAAGCTCTTCCACCAGCTTCTGTTGCGGAGCCATGCGCGCTTCGAACCAGGCGTTTTCCGCCTTTAGGTGCGTCAGGACATCCTCGTCGTCCACGGTCGGGTAACTGTCGTCCTTCAGCCAGTGGTAGGGATCGGAAATCGTGATCCCGTGATGCGAATAGGAATAATCGCGCTTTTCGGCGGTCGGTGGTGAAGTGGGGGCAGTCACGGATGTCCCTTCGTCGGATTGGGCATGAATGGGAGCGGCGCAGGTCAGTGCCGCGACAGATAGGCACGCAGTCAGTCGGTTGAAAGTCACGGGACACCTTCCTTACACGGCACAAAGCTGGAAAGACCGGCCCTGATCGCCTATTGAAGGGATGTGATTATGCGCGGCCACGGTTGGCCGCAAGCGCTGCTTCGCTCCGCGACAACGCAGCTCGATGAAAGGATTACCGCCCATGCTGATGCAAACCCATGAAGCCCGTCTCGACGCGCTGCGCACCGAACTCGACAAGCGCGGCCTCGATGGCTTTGTCATTCCGATCTCCGACGAGCATATGAGCGAATATGTCGGCTCCTAGGCCCAGCGCCTGCACTGGCTGACCGGCTTCGGCGGCAGTGCCGGCAGTGCAGCAGTCCTGCGCGAGAAGGCCGCTATGTTTACCGATGGCCGGTATACCGTCCAGGTGCGCGAGCAGGTCGACGGCAAGCTCTACGATTACGAAGACGTACCTGCTACCTCGCCCGCCAAGTGGATCGCCGCCAATGCGCCCGAAGGCGCGAAGATCGGCTACGATGCGTGGCTGCACGGTGTCGACTGGGCAGAACAGGCCGAAAAGCTTTTCGCGAAGAAGGGGATCGAGCTGGTCCCGGTCGATAGCAATCCGATCGATGCCGTGTGGGCCGATCGCCCCCAGCCTTCATTGGAAGCTGCCGTCCCGCATGACGACAAGTTCGCCGGACGGTCCAGCGCGGACAAGCGCGCCGAAGTGGCCGACTGGCTGAAGAGCGAAGGGTACGATGCGACCGTAATTACCGCGCTTGATTCGGTGGCCTGGTTGCTCAACATGCGCGGTGTGGACGTAGATAATACGCCCGTCGCCTTGTCCTATGTACTGGCGCACGCCGATGGAACGGCGGAACTGTTTATCGCGCCCGAGAAAGTCACCCCGGAGCTGACCCAGCATCTCGGCAATGCCGTGCGTGTGCGTGACCGGGCCGATTTTCAGCCTGCGCTTGCGAGACTGTCCAACAAGACCGTAGCGGTCGATCCTAATCACGCTGTTGCCGGTATCTTCCACGCACTTGAGCAGGGCGGAGCCAAGGTCGTGCGCGATGCCGATCCCGCCGTTATGCCCAAGGCGATCAAGAACCCGGCAGAGCAGCAAGGTCATCGCGATGCGCAGGCCCGCGATGGCGCCGCCGTGGTGAAATACCTCCGCTGGATTGAAGAGAATGCACCTTCGGGCGACGTCGACGAACTGACCGCTGCCGCCAAGCTGCGCGAATTCCGCGGCCTAAGCCCCGATATGAAGGACACCAGCTTCGACACCATCAGCGCCGCGGCCGGCCATGCGGCGCTTCCGCATTACAAGGTGGACGAAGACAGCAATATCGCGATCCCGCCCTCCAGCATCTATCTGTGCGATTCAGGCGGCCAATACCCAGACGGCACCACCGACATCACGCGGACCGTGTGGGTCGGACCGGGCGAACCGACTGCTGAAATGGTGGACCGCAACACGCGCGTTCTGAAGGGCCATATCGAGCTCGACCGCGCTCGCTTCCCCGACCAGACCACCGGCGGCGCGCTGGACGTGCTGGCGCGCATGCATCTGTGGGCCGCAGGCGTCGATTACGGCCACGGCACCGGGCATGGCGTGGGCAGCTATCTAGCCGTGCACGAAGGGCCTCAACGCATTTCCAAGCCCGGCGGTGCCTTCCCCGGCACCGAAACTCCGCTGAGCGAAGGCATGATCCTTTCGAACGAGCCGGGCTATTACAAGGCTGGCGAATTCGGGATCCGGATCGAGAACCTGGTCCTTGTTGTCGATGCAGAAATCGAGGGTGCAGAGGGCAAGTATCTTACCTTCGAGACGCTGACGCATGTGCCGCTCGATCGCCGATTGGTCGACAAGTCTCTGCTGACGCCGGAAGAAATCGAATGGTGGAATAGCTATCACGCAAAAACGCGGGATATCTTGGCGCCGCAACTCGAAGGCGAAGACCTGGCCTGGCTCGAACGCGAATGTGCGCCCTTGTAGGAGTGGTCTTGTTCACTTAATGTTCCATCGGTCGCGAGTCGTTATCGAGGAGTACGACGCATGATCGGTTACGTTACAGTGGGTACCAACGATCTTGAACGGGCTGCCAGGTTCTACGATGCCGTCGCAGCCGAACTCGGTGTCGGCCGGATGATGGATTTCGAAACCTTCATCGCCTGGGGTAAATGGGATGGCGGCGCCGGCATCGCCGCCACCAAGCCTTTCGATGGCGAGAAGGCAACGGTGGGCAACGGCACTATGGTCGCAATCGAAGCGAAGGATCGTGAGCAGGTGCAGAAGCTCCACGAGATCGCGCTCGCCCATGGCGGTAGCGATGAGGGCGCGCCGGGCCCGCGCGGCGAACCAGACGAAAACGGAATGCTGTTCTATGCCGCCTATTTCCGCGATCCTGATGGCAACAAGCTGAACGCTTTCCTGATGGAAAAGGTCGGGTGATGCGGGGCCGTTTCCTGTGACTGGGCCGCGGCGCCTTTCCGACAGCTTCGTTCACTTGGGGCTTGGCGCGAAGACCGTGCCCCAGCCATCCTTCGACGGGATCGAATGGTACGAAGGCTATGGCACGCGCCACGCGGCCGACGGGCGCGAGGGGCGGCTGGTCAGCCAGCATAGTTTTGAAGAAGACTGGCAGAGCTGGGAGATGCACCCGCTTGGTGACGAGTTGGTTATCTGCACTGATGGGGAAATGGTGCTCCACCAGGAATTTCCCGATGGCCGGCGCGAAACCATCAGGTTGCAGGAGGGCGACTATGCCATCAACCCGCCCGGCGTATGGCACATCGCCGACGTCCCGGCCCACGCAACTGCGATCTTCGTGACGGCGGGCGAAGGGACCGAGCACCGGCCCCGTTAGCTTTGCAGGCTCATGAACGGCGCGTCCGCGCTGAGACATTTCGTTACGATTCGGTCGACTTGCGGGATAGTGCTGCGACAATTGCATCCTAGAAGGGTTTGCATGAGCTGCGGCGGGACCTCGAAATTTCTCCCCTCCCCGACAGGCCCCCGCAGCTCTCCCCAGTTTTGGAGAGCACCATGAAAAAGTCCGTTTTCGTAATTTCCTTCACCGCAGCCGCACTGGCTGGAAGCGCGGTGATGGCGCAGAGCCCGATGAGCAAAGCCAGCCCCGACCGCGACGTGACCCGTGCTGAAGCCACGGCGCATGCGACCGCCGGATTCCAGCGAATGGATATCAATGGCGACGGGGTTCTCGATGCCGCAGACCGTGCGGCGCGTGCCGAACAGCGCTTCTCCAAAGCTGATACGAATGGCGATGGAGAACTTTCTCAGAACGAGATGACCGCGATGCACCAGGCACGCAAAGCCCGGCACACCGCCGCCAACCAAGATCGTGCGGAACAGCGTCAGGCCCGCATGGCAGAGCGTTTCGCCAAGATGGATGCCGATCAATCGGGCGGTCTGTCGCAGGCAGAGCTGAGTGCGATGCATGAAATGCGCGGCAAGCGCGGCGGTATGCGAATGCTCGCCATGGCCGATACCAACGGTGACAAAGCGATCAGCAGTGCCGAGTTTACTGCCGCCGCCATCGCCCGGTTCGATCGCGCGGATGCCAATGGGGACGGAACTCTGACCACAGCCGAACGCAAGGCTGCCCGCGAGGCCATGCGCGCCGAATGGAAGGCAAAGCGTCAGTCGAAGCAGTAAGACTTGCCCGGCAAGCCCGGCTCACGATAGGCGCGGATGAACGACACTATGACCGACACCGCGCCCATCACCCTCCTTCTCGTCGATGACGAGAGTTCCCTGCGCGAACCCTTGGCCGAATATCTGACCGGCCAGGGGTTCGCCGTGCAAGAAGCTGACAGCGCGGCGTCGGCGCGCAGCCGCATGCAGACGCAGACGCCGGATCTCGTCCTGCTCGACATCATGATGCCGGGTGAGGATGGACTTTCGCTCTGCCGCCATCTGGTCGAAACGCGGCAGCTTCCGGTCATTCTCCTCACTGCAAAGGGCGAGGCGATGGATCGTATCATCGGCCTCGAGATCGGGGCTGACGATTATGTCGCCAAGCCGTTCGAGCCGCGCGAACTGGTCGCCCGTATCCGTTCTGTCCTGCGCCGCGCCGACCGTTCACCCGAAGCACCGGACGACGATCTCGCCTATCGCTTCGAAGGCTGGACGCTCGACCCGCTGAAGCGCCGCCTGACCGACCCCGATGGCACTCTGATACCCATATCAACTGCCGAATTCCGCATGCTGCGGGCGTTTTGTGACCATCCGCGCCGAGTTTTGGACCGTGACCAGTTGCTGGATATGGTACAGGGGCGCGAAGCGCATCTGTTCGACCGTGCAGTCGACAATCAGGTCAGCCGGCTGCGCCGCAAGATCGAAGCCGACAATCGCCATCCTCACTTCATCCAGACGGTACGTGGTGGGGGCTATCGTTTCGGTGCGGACGTGGAACGCGTTGCAATCGGGCCTTCATGAGGCGCTTCCTCCCCAAAAGCCTGCTCGGCCAGGTTACGCTAGCTGTCGCGCTGACACTGTTCCTCGTGCAGGGCATCAACGGTTTTCTCGCCTACCGGATAGAGAAGGATCGCACCGAAACCGCGTTGGTGAACCGGCTCGGCCTGCGCCTTGTCGCCTCCGCCAAGCTGCGCAACGCAGATTTCGGCGCCAGAACGCTGCGGATTCACTTGCCGGCGGAGTCAAAGGGCGAAGCTCCCCGAACGAACACTGGCAGAACCGGCGGTCGCGAATGGCCTCGTCGCGGCGGGCGGCGCTTTGCCGGAACCGATTTCACGCGCGCCGCCACTTTCCAGTCGCTGCCGGGGGACCGGCCTCTTCCGGAACTGGAGGGTCGGCTGGCCGAGACACTGCGCGACAATGGCCGCGATTTCAGCGAGATAAGGCTTGTCTCGCGCCCGGTCGCCTCGGACCCTGCCGCCCAGCGTTTCCTCCAGCGATTTGCAAGACGGCGGAATCTGGATGAAAGCGAGCTGCCGCAGTCACTTGCGGTCGCAGGAATCCGTGATGCCGAAGGCTGGGACATCGTGCGTGCGCCAATTCGACCCATGGATGAGAGTCTCGGGCCGCTGGTCCCGCTCGCACGGGCCGCTGCGCTTACTCTGCTACTGTCGCTCGTCCTGTGGCTGGTTCTGCGCCGCATAACCCTCCCACTCGCCGATCTTACCCGGCGAACCGAGGAGTTTTCGCATGCGCCAGGGACCAATGCTCCGATGGACCCACGAGGGCCCGAGGACCTTCGCCGGCTGATCTCCGCTCATAATGCGATGGAGGCGCGGATCGGGGCCATGATCGAGGAAAAGGACGTGATGCTCGGGGCGATCGGGCATGACCTGAAGACCCCGCTCGCGGCCCTGCGCGTGAGGGTCGAGAGCGTCAAGAACGAGACCGCCCGTGGGCGCATGGTCGACAGCATCGAGGATATTACCCGCACGCTCGACGAAATCCTGCTGCTTGCCCGGCTGGGCCGCGCCGAACGGCCAGCGGAGCGCACCGATCTCTATGCCTTGCTGGCTTCGGTGGTGGAGGAATTCGAAGACATGGAGCTTCCCGTGACTATCGCCGATGGCAGCCGCCTTGCCGCCCCTGTCCATCTGACCTGGGCCAAAAGGGCGGTGCGCAATCTTGTCTCGAATGCCCTTCGGTACGGTGGCACCGCGGAAATCGCTCTTTCCAAGCGAGACGGCAACGCGATCATCAGCGTCGAAGACACGGGGCCCGGCATTCCCGATGATCGTATCGCCGAGATGATGGAGCCTTTTACGCGCGGGGAAGCGAGCCGTAACCGCACCACTGGGGGCGCGGGACTGGGCCTCACGATCGCCCGGGCGATTGCCGAACAGCATGGTGGCCGGCTGGTTCTGGCCAATCGCCCCGAAGGCGGTCTTTGCGCGGAACTGCGGTTGCCGCTCTAGCGCATCAACCCGCCGATGATGTTGCGCACGAAAGCGGTCGCGCCTGTACGCAGCGGATCGGCCCTGGATTTCTTGCCGAGCACTGCCGCCACCGCGATGGACGATAGCGAGCCCGCCGCCGCGGTCGCTGCGGCCTTGCCGGCCTTCCCCCAGATGGAGGGCGATTTGCGTTCGCGCTTTTCGACTTCCTCGCGGCCCTTGGCGGCGACTTCCTGCGCTGTCGCTTCGGCATCGGCGGCCTTGGCAGCGAGCACTTCTTCCGCGCTTTCACGATTGACGCCCTCCTCGTATTTCCCGGCCAAGTCGCTCACCGAATTGACGATTGCGCGCTCTTTCTCGGTCACCGGACCGAGGCGCGAATGCGGCGGTTTGATGAGCGTGCGTTGCACCACAGTCGGGGCACCCTCGCTGTCCAGCGTGGAGACGAGCGCCTCGCCGACCTTCAGTTCGGTGATCGCCTGCTCCACGTCGAGATCGGGGTTGATGCGGAAGGTTTCCGCTGCCGCCCGGATCGCGCGCTGGTCCCGTGGGGTAAAGGCGCGCAGGGCATGCTGGACGCGGTTGCCCAGTTGCCCGGCAATCTTTTCGGGAATGTCGATCGGGTTCTGCGTTACGAAATAGACGCCTACACCTTTCGAGCGGATCAGGCGCACGACCTGTTCGACCTTGTCTTCCAGCGCTTCCGGCGCATCGTCGAAGAGCAGATGCGCTTCATCGAAGAAGAACACCAGCCGCGGCTTTTCCAGATCGCCCACCTCGGGCAATGTCTCGAACAGCTCGGCCAGGAGCCACAACAGAAAGGTCGCATAAAGCTTGGGGCTGCGCATCAGGCGATCGGCGGCGAGTACGTTGATCATGCCCCGGCCATTTTCGTCCAACCGGATGAAATCCTTTATCTCCAGAGCGGGCTCTCCGAAGAACTTGTCGGCACCTTGCGCCTCGAAACTCAGTAGCTGGCGCTGGATCGCACCCACGCTGGCCTTGGACACATTGCCGTATTTGCCCGACAAGTCCTTGGCACTTTTATAAGCAAAGGCCAGTATGGCCTGCAGATCGCCCAGATCCAGCAGCAGCAGGTTCGCTTCGTCGGCATAACGGAAGACGATGTTCAGCACGCCTTCCTGCGTTTCGTTCAGATCCAGCAATCTGGCCAGAAGCAGCGGCCCCATTTCCGAGACGGTCGTCCGGATAGGGAACCCCTTCTCGCCGTAAAGATCCCAGAAAACCGCGGCATTGTCGGCATAGGCATAGTCTTCCATGCCGAGCTCACGGGCCCGCCCCTCAAGCTTCTCTGCGTGTTTGAACTGCGGTGACCCGGCCATGGCAACACCCGCCAGATCGCCTTTCACATCGGCCACGAAGACCGGCACGCCTCGGGCGGAGAAGCTTTCCGCAAGGCCCTGCAACGTCACCGTCTTACCGGTGCCCGTCGCACCCGCGATCAGCCCGTGGCGATTGGCCTGTTCAAGCTGGAGATATTGCTGTTCGCCATTCGCCCCCAGTCCGAGGAAAATACTGCCCATACGCTGTGATGCCTTTGTCTCTTGTCGCCGAGGATGTGGCTCAGCGACAGCCGCAAGGTCAAGCAATCGCTCGACTTGCACGACAAGGGCTGTAAAGGCTGTCTGCAGAATGGCGGGCCGACATCCCTTCGTATTGCTGGACGATGCGCGTGAAAGCGGCGCGGCCGATGCGCTACTCTATGAAAATCCGCAGAATGTCTTCGTCGCGAGACGGCCGGAAGAGGTCGAGCGCGTCCTTGCCGAAGCAGAGGCGGCCCGGGCCAATGGCGGAGAGCTTGCCGGTTATATCGCCTATGAGGCGGGTCTTGCCCTGGAGCCGCGGCTGGCACATCTTGCGGCCGCAAAGTCCGGTGGCTCAGGGCCGCTCGTCTGGCTTGGCCTGTTCGATGCACCTGAACGCATCGCCGCTTCGGATATGCCGCAGTGGCTTGCCGATCATGCGCAGGGACCGGGCCACGTCGGTCCGCTCGAACCCCAGCTTTCCCTTGGCGGATATGCGGCGGCGTTCGAGGATCTTCAGGATGCGATCCGTAACGGCGATATCTATCAGGCCAATCTCACCTTCCCGCTGGCAGGCAACTTCACCGGCGATCCGCTCGGGCTCTATGCGGCATTAAGGCCGGCTGCACAGGCGGGGTACGGCGGGGTCATCTTCGATGGTTCGCACTGGCTGCTAAGCCTCTCGCCCGAACTTTTCGTTTCGCTGAAAGGCAATGAAGCGAAAGCCAAGCCGATGAAAGGCACCCGGCCGCGTGCGGGTAATCCGGATCAGGATCGCGCGCTCGCGGAAGAACTGGCGGCCTCGGTGAAGGATCGCGCCGAAAATCTCATGATCGTCGATCTCATGCGGAATGATCTCTCCCGCGTCGCACAGGCGGGGACCGTGTGTGTAGACGAACCCTTCGCGGTGGAGAGCTATCCCACCGTCCACCAGATGGTCAGCGTGGTGCGCGCCGAACTGCGCCCCGACATGGGGGCCATCGATCTGGTGCGCGCCCTCTTTCCCTGCGGCTCGATCACTGGTGCTCCCAAGATCCGGGCAATGGAACTGATCGACGAGCTGGAGCCAGCAGCCCGCGGCCCTTATTGCGGGGCCATCGGGCGGATTGGGCCCGATGGCGATGCTGCCTTCAATGTCGCGATTCGCACGCTTAGGCTGACCGAGATCGAGAACGGCCGGGGCAAGGCCGTGCTGGGTGTCGGCGGTGCTATCGTCGCCGATGGCGAAATGCGCGCCGAGTGGCGCGAAGCGCTGCTCAAGGGAGCGTTTGCGAGCACTTCTTCGCCAGACCATCTGGCGGCGCAGTTCGACCTTATCGAAACCATGCGATTCACGCCCGAACACGGCATCGCAATGCTGGAAAAGCATCTGGAACGTATGAAGGACGCTGCGGCGGACCTCGGTTTCTGTTTCGATCGGCACCTGGCGCGCAACCAGTTGCATGCATCCTGCTTCGTTCTCGACAATCCGAGCCGGATCCGCCTGCTGTCCTCGCGCAGCGGCGCGATTGCGCTGGAGGTGCAGGACATGCCCGAGCGATGGGCTGAGCCGGTGCCGTGCATCGTGCTGCCCCTGCCGGTCGATCCGGAGGACTGGCGCCTGCGTTACAAGACCACCGACCGCGGGTTCTATGAAGAAGGGCAGGCAGTCGCCCGGCAGAACGGGGCAGCCGAAGCCTTGTTTGTGCGGGAGGACGGGTTGCTTACCGAAGGTTGCGTAACCAATATCTTCGTTGGCCGGGAGGGTGTCCTGCTGACTCCGCCAGCGCGCCTCGGCCTGCTTCCCGGCGTTTTTCGCCAGTCGCTGCTCGATCAGGGCAAGGCGCGCGAAGCCGAACTCACTATCGCCGATCTCGAGGACGGTTTCTTCCTCGGCAACGCGCTGCGCCAATTGGTCCGCGCCGAATTGAAAATTGCATGACCCCCATTCCGATTATCTTCGAAGATGGTGAAGCGCTTGTCATCGACAAGCCTGCGGGCCTCCCGGTCGATCGCCCCAAGCGCGGCGGGCCGTGCCTCGAAGATCATTTCGAGCAGTTGAAGCTCGGCTTCCAGCGCGCTCCGGCACCCGTTCATCGGCTCGATACCGATACCAGCGGATGCCTGCTGCTCGCGCGCAATCCCAAGTCGCTCAAGCGATTCGCCAAGGCATTCGAAGACCGGCTGGTGACCAAGAGATACCTCGGCATCGTGGCGGGTGTGCCTTCGGAAGCGGAAGGCACGATCGAACTGTCGCTGTCCAAGATCAGCAGTGCCGGAAAAGGCTGGCGCATGATCGCCGCGAAAAAGGGCAAGCCATCGATCACGCATTGGCGCACGCTGATGGAACATGATGGCAAGGCATTGCTCGAATTTCGGCCCGAAACCGGCCGGACGCACCAGATTCGCATTCATTGCGAAACCGGCCTCGGCCTGCCTCTGCTGGGAGATCCGGTGTATGGCAGCGGTAAGGGTGCCCCGCGAACGATGCTGCATGCCGCCGGCCTGACGGTCCCGCGCGATGGCAAGCCGCCGATAGAAGCGATCGCGCCGCTGCCGCGCGATTTCGCGGCTCTCGGATTCGCGGATGGGTAGGATTGCCGACCGCGCCTTGGAAATAGCGGAGGAGAAGTTCATCGCCTCTTCCGGTCCGGGCGGTCAGAACGTCAATAAGGTTGCCACCTCGGTCCAGTTGCGGGTCGATGTGTTTCAGCTTGGAATGCCGCCGGAAGCCTTCGAAAGGCTGAAGGAAATCGCCGGGAGCAAGTTCACCAAAGCGGGCGAGATCGTGCTCACCGCGAATGAATACCGCACGCAGGAGCAGAATCGCGAAGCAGCCCGCGAACGGCTGGTCGCGATGCTCGGTGAAGCTTTGACGCCGCCGAAAAGGCGCAAGAAAAGCCGGGTCAACCGCGTGGGCAAGGTAAAGCGGCTCAAGGCCAAGAAGGAGCGCGGGGCGGTAAAGGCCAATCGGGGCAAGGTGGATTGGTAGGCAATCGCCGTCCCGGCGCTTGACTTTTTTCCGTGAATCACACAAAGGGCGCGCCGGAACGGCGGTGCTGCTCGCGCCGCCCTTATTTTTTCGGCTTGTCCCGCCCGTCGGGTCGGCCCCTCAGAAAGATCTTTAGGAACACGCCATGGCGAAGCCCGCAACAGTCAAGATCAAGCTCGTCTCGACCGCCGATACGGGCTTCTATTACGTGACGAAGAAGAACCCCCGCAACCACACTGAAAAGTTCGTCTTCAAGAAGTACGATCCGGTTGCCCGCAAGCACGTCGAATTCAAGGAAGCCAAGATCAAGTAATCTTGGCGGGGCGTGTGCTCCGGAAGCTGAACGGCGGGAACGCCTTCAGTTCACTGTCAGTTCAATGCTCCGACCCTATCTCAGGAGCATGAACACCTTGTCTATCTTCAAGAATCGCCCCGTCGCATCGGCCCTCGCTCTGGCGATGGCCGTCGGCGTTCCCGCGTCCTTCTATGCCGCCCCGACTCCGGTCGAAGCGGCCGCCGGCGATCTCGACCAGGCGGTCGCGGCATTGCGCGGCATTTCCACCATGAAGGCCAACTTCGTCCAGACCGACCGCAACGGCCAGGCCGTTTCGGGCGTGATGACGCTGAAGCGCCCCGGCAAGATCCGCTTCGAGTACGAAAAGGGCGTGCCGCTCCTCGTCGTCTCGAACGGCAAATCGATGTACATGATCGATTACGAGGTGAATCAGGTCCAGCGCTGGCCGATCAACAATTCGCCGCTCGGCGCGCTGCTCGATCCCAGCCGCGATGTGAAAAAATACGGCAAGCTGGTTCCGACCAGCCATAATGATGTCGTCAGCATCGAAGTCCGCGATCCCAAGCGCCCCGAATTCGGTGTCATTACGCTGATCTTCGCGCGCGATGCGTCGGCCCCCGGCGGCCTGCGCCTGACCCACTGGGTCGCGCTCGATTCCCAGAATCACCGCACCACCGTTCGGCTAAGTAATAACCGCTATGGCGTGTCGGTCGCCGACAGCGCGTTCACCTTCAAGGATCCGCGCCGCTCATCTCGTCGCCCGGGGTGAACGGATGAAGGCCAAACCGTTGGTCTTTTGCGACTCTCCGACGAATCGCGTTCATTGAGTAGCAATCCCGGCTGGCCTAAATATGGTTTATCGAAGCGGCGGGCGGCAATTTCCCCCCTGTTGATTGCCCCGCTCATTTAACCGCTTCGTCAAAGCGTGACGAACGCTCACAAGGAACCCTCGAGCCAATGCCCCCGGCTCGAGGGTTTTTTGTTGCCCGGTGCGGGTAGACCATTGCCTGATGGTACCCTATCTCCCGCGCCATGGTTTCTGTAGCTACCTGGAACATCAATTCCGTCCGCCTTCGCATGCCCATCGTGGAGCGTTTCCTGAAGGAAACAGCGCCCGACGTTCTCTGCCTGCAAGAGATCAAATGTCAGGAACACCAGTTCCCTTATGAGGCATTCAAGGAGCTGGGTTACGAACACATCGCCGTCCATGGCCAGAAGGGCTATCACGGCGTGGCCACGGTCAGCCGCGTGCCCATCCGGGAATTCTCCCGCCACGACTGGCAGGATAATGGCGAGGCACGCCATGTCGGCGTCGAATTGCCCGACCATGACGGCATGGTGATCGAGAACGTCTATGTGCCTGCGGGCGGGGATGAACCGGACCGCGAAGTGAACGTGAAGTTCGGCCAGAAGCTCGATTTTCTCGAACGCATGACGCGCTGGGCCGATGCCATCGACCGACCGACGCTGATCGTCGGCGATTTCAACATCGCACCGCTGGAAAGCGATGTGTGGAATCACAAGCAGCTGCTTAAGGTCGTCAGCCATACGCCGATCGAAGTGGAGAGCCTGCAGCGCTTCATGGATGCGCATGGCTGGTCCGACATCGGGCGCGAGCATATCAAGGCGCCCGAACGCTATTACAGCTGGTGGAGCTATCGCTCGAAAGACTGGAAAGTGAACGATCGCGGCCGCCGGCTCGATCACATGTGGGCCAGCCCCGAGCTTGCGAAGCAGGCGACAGGCCATTCCATTCACGAATATGCGCGCGATTGGGAAAAACCGTCCGACCATGTGCCGCTGGTCACGGAGTTCAGCCTCTGATCGGGCCATCGCCTTCGCGGCGTGCGGCGCTGGCGGTGGATGCCCTGCGCCACGGCTGGCCGCTCGCGATCGCGGGTGCGCCGCTGCTGCAACCGGTGGAGACGGCTTTTTCCGATGTGTCGGGGGAGGCCATGCTGCTCTCGGCCACGCGGGCAGCCACGCTCAAGCTAGCCAACCAGCGCGAGGCAGCGGTCCCCCGCACGCCAGTGCTGATGCGCGGGGCCGAAGTGTTCGATCTGTCCGCAGCGCTCGCGGTTGCGGATCCGGCTCTGGATCTGAAAAACCCGCTCAAGGGGCCGTTCAAGGCGCTGGCGTTAGAATGGGAAGAACAGGCGCGTGCGGCGCTGGAACTGGCGCGGATCGCAGGCATCCTCCCCGCCTTTCTGGTCGATCCGAAAGGCGCCGGCGAAGCCACGGCATTGCAGGCCAGCGATCTCGATGCTTTCACCGACCCTGCCCGCCTCGCGATCGCATCGCGTGCGCGGCTGCCGGTGGAAGCGTATGAGAAAACGCATATCGTCGCCTTTCGCAGCCCCGATGACACGCGCGAACATGTCGCACTGGTCATCGGCAAGGAGAATGCGGATACCCCTCCGCTGGTGCGCCTGCATTCGGAATGCCTGACCGGCGACATTCTCGGCAGCCTCAAATGCGACTGCGGCCCGCAGCTGGACGCCGCGCTCCACGCCATGGCGCATGAGGCGGAACGGGGCGGTTGGGGCGTGCTGCTCTATATGCGGCAGGAAGGACGCGGCATCGGGCTGGTCAACAAGCTGCGCGCCTATCGGCTGCAGGATCAGGGTTTCGACACGGTCGATGCCAATACGCGGCTGGGGCTGCCGGACGAGGCGCGCGATTTCCCGACCGCAGCCCGCATGCTCCAGCTGCTGGGCGTGAAGTCGATCCGGCTGATGACCAATAATCCGGCCAAGGTCGAAGCGCTATCGGCGCAGCATGTCGAAGTGACCGAACGCGTGCCGCATTCGCTGCCCGACAATCCGCATAATCACCGTTACCTGGCCACCAAACGCGACCGGGCAGGGCATCTGTTACCCTAGACGGCGGCCGATCGGCTGACCCATGCGGACGCTATCGCCAGCTTTCAGGCCGGCACTCCATTCCACTTTACCCGGTTCGAACAGCAGCACGACTGTCGAGCCGAGAATGAAGCGGCCCATTTCGTCACCGGCGGAGAAGCTATGTTCGCCACTGGCGAAATCTTCGCGCACCAGGTGCGGGTTGTGCGTTTCGACCAGACCCGACCAGACCGTTTCGATACCGGCCACGATCATCGCGCCCACCATCACGCTGGCAAATGTGCCGTCCGGACCGTCGAACAGGCAGGCCAGGCGTTCGTTACGCGCAAAAAGCCCGTCGACATTTTCCGCAGTCACCTGATTGACCGAGAAGAGCTCGCCCGGAACGTAAGTGGCGCTTTTCAGCGTCCCAGCGGCGGGCATGTGCACGCGGTGATAGTCGCGCGGTGACAGGTAGATCGTGGCGAAACTGCCGCCGTCGAACCGGTGCGCCGTCTTTTCATCCCCGCCAAGCAGTTGCGCCGCAGTAAAGTGACGCCCCTTGGCTTGGAAGATACGTCCTTGCTCGATCCGCCCGATCTGGCTCACCGCGCCGTCGGCAGGGCTGAGGATCTGCGTGGAGGCATCGCCCAACGGACGGGCACCGGGTTTCAGCTCGCGGGTGAAGAAGTCGTTGAAGCTGGCAAATTCATCGATACTCCGCGCCGCTTCACTCATGTCGACGTCATAGGCTTCGACGAAGCGGCGGATCAGCAAGTTCTTAAGCCACGGCGTTCTGCTGGAAGCGATTTTGCCCGCGCTGCGCGAGACAACGTGATGGGGGAGAACGTGCTGCAGCCAGATAAAGGGTGATGTCATGCCGCTGGCCTTGAACCGGGCCGCGCCTCAGCGCAACTGGCTGTCCTTACTCCCACGGCGGTTGATGCCCGACTGGCGCACAGACGCATCGCGACCGGACTGGCATGCGACACAGGTGCGCACACCGGGCAGCGCGGCACGCCGTTTCTCCGGAATGGGTTCTCCGCACTCGTCGCAATATTCCGCGCTTTCGCCACGCGGCATACGCGCGCGCGCGGCGCTGATCGCGTCGCTAACCGTATCGTCTATCTGATCCTGTACGGCGCCATCGCGCGCCCATCCGCCTGCCATGTGAAACTCCTTTCCTTATCAACGAAAGGAGGGGCACTGGCGTTCCTGAAGCCGAATCAGGGCCGCCAGTGCCAGCCGCCGCGGGTCTTCGCCCGGCTGACCACGATCAGAGCCAACGTCGCCAGCGCGAACAGGATCGCCGCTGCGATGCGATAAACCTCGTCCTGCGTTTCCCACATGAGCCCCGCGATCATGGCGATGACGACATAGATGCCAAGCACGGCCCAGCCCTGCCAGGCGATCGGCCAGCCAGCGCCATAGCCGAACTTTTTCTGCCGGAACCATGCGCCGTCATTGCTCTCCATCACCGTCCTCCTTCGGCGGGCGGCCGCGCCTTGGGGCCGCGCTCTGTTTCACCTTGATGCCCCGATGCTTCAAAGCCTCGCGCAAGAGCATCTCGATCTGCGCATTGGCACTGCGCAATTCGTCGGCTGCCAAACGCTCGACCGCGGCATGGACTGCCGGGTCGAGACGCAGGGCGAAGGCTTTTTTCTGAGGCATAGGACTTACAAATGGATGCTCAGTAGAGCGATCCCGCGTTTACGATGGGGTGCGCTTCCTTCTCGCCGCACAGCACGACCATCAGGTTGGAAACCATATTGGCGCGGCGTTCATCGTCCATCTCGACAATGCCGTCCTGGCTTAGTTTGGTCAGCGCGTCTTCGACCATGCCGACTGCGCCCAGCACGATCTTGGCCCGCGCAGCGATGATGGCGTCGGCCTGCTGGCGCTTCAGCATCGCGCTGGCAATTTCGCTGGCATAGGCAAGATGCGTCAGGCCAGCCTCGTCGACCACCACACCGGCCACCTTCAACCGGTCGTTCAGCTCTTCCAGCAGCTCGCGATTGACGACATCGGCACTGCCGCGCAGCGTTACTTCCTCGCTTTCGAAATCGTCATAGGGATGCCGCGAACCCACCGTGCGTAGCCCGGCCTCGATCTGGATGTTCACGAACTCCTTGTAATCGTCGACGTCGAAGCTGGCCTGTGCGGTGTCGCGCACGCGCCACACCACGTTGCAGGCGATTTCGATCGGATTGCCGCGCAGGTCGTTGATCTTCACGCGTTCTGAATGGATGTTGTGGGCGCGGGCGGAAATCTTGGTCTTGCCCATCCACGGCCATACCCAGCGCAGGCCTTCGGTCCGCTCGCTGCCGCGATAGGCGCCGAACAGGGTGATGACGGCTGCCTGATTGGGCTGGATCATGAAGAAGCCCGCCGCAAGGATGAGGACCACTGTCAGCGAGACCACCAGCATTCCGACAAAGCCGATCTTGGTAGCCTTCGCCGCTCCATCACCCGGCGCCATGCCGGGAAGGATGAAGGCGAGCGCCGCGATGACCACAACGAGCACCGCGAGCACGATATAGCCATTATAGCTGGTCGCCGCGTTTTCGCGGCTGGTATTCATTCCGGTCAGTTCCACAGACATTGCCGATCACTCCTCCGATATAATTATGATATCATATTTATATCGCGAGCGCTTACGGTCAAGTGGAATCGAAATCAGGCGAAGGCAAGCGCTCCGGCCGCAGCAAACAGATGCACCAGAATATGGCTTAGCATCGCCGCTTCCAGACCCCGGCGCATGTAAAGCCAGCCGAAGGCCACACCCAGCACTGCGTTACCCGCAATAACAGTTGCGATGATCCAGGCAGGCGGTGCGGCGACGATTGCGTAGAGCGTGGGAAGATGGCCCAGACCGAACAGCACGGCGGCCAGGACATTCGCGCTCCACAAGGCTGCCTCACGGGTGATGGGCAGTTTCGACGCCATGAGCGCGAGCAGGGACATCAGGCCCCAGCGCAGCATGATCTCTTCTCCGATCCCGCCATAAAGGATCCGGGTCACCAGTGGCGGGTCCAGGGCCGCCTCGGCATCCGCGAAGAAATTGGCCGTTGCCGCGCCATAGGCTGCCAGCACCAGCGCGCCCGCTATTCCCACGACCACGGAAGGCAGGATGGCGCAGCGCAGAGAGGCTTTCCACGGCCTTCGCCGGACCAGACCGGACAGGATCGGTGCCTTCAGATCGACCTTGGGGGCGGCCCACCAGCCAACCACGGCTGAAAGCAGTAGCAGGACGGTCGGCTGAACGATGAGAACGGCGCGGGGCAGGTCCACACCCGCAGGCAACGCGGTTTCAAGCGGCATCAGCAGCAGCGAGGCTGCAGAGATAAGTGCCAGTAGAATGAGAATGAGCAGGCCCTGCAACTTCAAGCGGCGAGGGGGCATTCAACACTCTCCAGATAAAGAAAAAGGATTGCCGGCGCGTTATGAAAGCGTGGCCTATTCATCTTTACCTGTAAACAGTAGTTTCAGTGGCGACCTATTTCTTCGACGAAACGTTCGCCGTAAGCTTCCAGTTTCTTTGCGCCAACCCCGCTAATACGTCCCAGCTGCGCCAATGTAGCTGGCCGGGCTGCGGCCATTTCGCGCAAGGTGGAATCGTGAAAGATCACATAAGGCGGGACCTGCGCCTCGCTCGCCAGTTCGCGGCGTAGTTCGCGCAGGGCATCGAACAGGGGATCGCCCACCGGATTGGCCTCGGCATTGCTGCCGCCCCGCGTACGCCTGCCGCGCTTGGGCGGCACCACGATGGCCACTTCGCGCTCGCCTTTCAGGATTTCGCGCGCGCTTCCGCCCAGCGCCAGCCCGCCATGATCGGTTGGCACCAAATCGCCGCGGGCCTGCAGCGCGCGGCCCAGCGGCTGGAGCAGGCGGGCCTCCTCGCCCTCGACGATGCCGAACACGCTCAGCCGGTCATGCCCGCGCTGGCGCACGCGATCGTCTTCGGTGCCAGTCAGCACTTTCTGCAAATGGCCCATGCCGAAGCTCTGACCGGTGCGATAGACTGCGGACAGCAGCTTGCGGGCAAGTTCGGTGGCATCGGTGACGCCAGGCGCATCGAGGCAATTGTCGCAATTGCCGCAGGTTTCGGGCGGGTTCTCACCGAAATGGCGCAGCAGCACGGCGCGGCGGCAATGCGGCGTCTCCACCAGACCGGCGAGCGCATCCAGCCGAGCGCGCTCGGCAATGCGGCGGTCTTCATCCACTTCGGCCAGGCGCATGCGCGCCGTAGCGAAATCGCCTGCGCCCCAGAACATTGTCGCCGCTGCCGGATCGCCGTCACGCCCGGCGCGGCCGGTTTCCTGATAATAAGCCTCGATCGACTTGGGCACGCCGACATGGGCGACGAAGCGCACGTCCGGCTTGTCGATCCCCATGCCGAAGGCGACCGTGGCCACGATCACCATATCCTCGCTGGCAACGAAGGCGGCCTGGTTTCCCGCCCGGGTCTCCGGATCGAGACCGGCGTGATAGGGCCTCACCGCCCGCCCTGTCGTCTCGGCGAGCCTCTGGGCCAGATCCTCTACCTTGCGGCGGGTTTGGGCATAGACGATCCCCGGTCCGGGGCGATCGGCCATCAGCGCGGCGATCTGGCGGACCGGATTGTCCCGGTGACGGATGGCGTAGCGGATATTGGGGCGGTCGAACCCGGCGAGGACCAATCCGTCCTCAGGAATGCCGAGCTGCGCCATCACGTCGGCGCGGGTCTGGCGGTCCGCCGTAGCCGTCAGCGCGAGCCGGGGGACCGCCGGGAAGGCATCCATCAGCGGGCGCAGCATCCGGTAATCCGGGCGGAAATCGTGCCCCCATTCCGATACGCAATGCGCCTCGTCCACTGCGAACAGCGCCAGCTTGGTACTGGAGAGAAAATCGCGGAAAGCCGGCTGGCTGGCGCGTTCGGGGGCGACATAGAGCAGGTCCAGCTCGCCCGCACGGAAGACGTCCTGCGTCTCGCGCCAGTCCGCATCGGCGCTGGTCAGCGTGGCGGCGCGGATGCCATTGGCGCGCGCGCTGCGCAGCTGGTCGTGCATGAGGGCGATGAGCGGGCTGATGACCACGCAGGTGCCCTCCAGCATCACGGAGGGCAGCTGGTAGGTCAGCGACTTGCCCGCGCCGGTGGGCATCACTGCCAGGCTGGACAGACCCGCCAGCGTCCGCTCCACCACTTCTGCCTGCCGCCCGCGAAAATCGTCGAAGCCGAAAGTGGCCCGCAAGGCCTCGCGCGCTTGCGGCATGGTGGTGGTTTGCGGGGCGACCATGCGCCCCTGTTGCCGCCCCGCGCCGCCAGTGCAACCGCCCGCAGCGCATTTTCCCCTTGGCGTAAGCCCGATGGAACGATTACTCAGCCCGGCAACCCAAATCGAAGGAGAATACCATGAAGTTCCGTATCACTGCCGTCCTCGCCACCAGCCTCGCGCTTGCCGCCTGCGGCAGCAACGACAACGCCTCGACGGAAGCCGAAGCGGAAACGGTCGAAGTATCGGCTGACGAAGCGATGGCCCCGGTCGCCGAAGAGCCGGTTGCCGATCCTGCTGCCAGCGTCACCGCGAACGAAAACGACACCCCCGGCACCGTTACCGAAGCCGAAGCGGCCTCGGTCGAAACCGCAGGCGACAATGCTGCCGCGACGGCCGAAGCGGCCATGGATGCCATGGGCGAAGACCAGACCCAGTAAGACGTTTGCATATGGCGCGGGCGGGCTGCCGCGGTCTGCCCGCGCCTTGCCGTAACGGCTTTGGCGATGGCGCGGCGGGAAGGTAGCATCCCCCTCATGAACCGACTCGCAGCCCCGCTTGCCCTGCTTGGCCTGACCGCCCTCGCGGCGTGCAATTCCTCTCCCGAGGGGGCCGATCCCGGCCCGGTCACGCAGGAGGAAGCACAGGCGCTCGAAGACGCCGCTTCCATGCTCGACGAACAGCGGATGCCTGCGGAAGGAACACAAGAAAACAGCCCCACGACCGACGGAGAGAGCGAATGAGTGCCGGCCCCAACCCCGGAATGGATCAGGATACTTTCGAGCAATTCCACGAACAGCTCGAACGCTATGTGCGCGAACGCCTGATCCCAGCCGAAAAGGACATGATCGAGCACGACAAGGTGCCCGAAGACATCCTCTCCGAAATGAAGGAAATGGGCCTGTTCGGCCTGACCGTGCCCGAGGATTTCGGCGGTGCGGGCCTCAATATCACGCAATATGCCAAGGTCGTGCAGACCATGGCCTATGCCGCACCTGCCTTCCGTTCGATCTTCTCGATCAACGTCGGCATGTTCAATTCCGCGATCAAGAACGGCGGGACCGATGCGCAGAAGGCCGAATGGTGGCCGAAGATCGCCGAAGGCGCGATTGCCTGCTTCGGCCTGACCGAACCGGGCAGCGGCAGCGACAGCGCGGCCATGCAGACCATGGCGAAGCCCGATCCCGATGGGAACGGCTGGATTCTCAACGGCACGAAACGCTACATCACCAACGCCCCGCATGCCGATGTCGCGCTGATCATGGCGCGCACCGAAAAGGATGCGATGCCCAAGAACGCGCATGTCAGCGCCTTCATCGTCCCGATGGACACGTCCGGCGTCTCGGTAGGCAGCCCGGACAAGAAGATGGGCCAGGCCGGCAGCCATATCGCCGACGTCATGCTCGACGATGTGCATGTCCCGGGCGATGCGCTGCTGGGCGGCGAGCCGGGTCAGGGCTTCCGCTTCGCCATGATGAGCCTGGATAACGGCCGCATTTCGGTTGGCGCGGCCAGCGCGGGCTATGCGCGCCGCGCGCTCGACAGCGCGACCAAATACGCCACCGAACGGCAGGCTTTCGGCGAACCCATTTCCAACTTCCAGCTGATCCAGCAGATGCTGGCCGAAAGCTGGACCGAGATTTACGCCGCCGAAGCGATGATGGCCGATGTGACCGCACGCGTTGACCGGGGCGAGGATACGGTGAAGCACGCCGCTGCCTTCAAGGTCTTCGCGTCCGAAATGTGCGGCCGCGTGGTCGACCGTGTGGTGCAGATCTATGGCGGGGCAGGCTATCTGGCTGAATATGACGCCGAACGCTTCTTCCGCGATGCACGGATCTACCGGATTTACGAAGGCACAACGCAGATCCTCCAGCTGCAGATCGCCAAGCGCATGCTGCGCGAATATGCCGCGGGCGTGTAGCCCCGGTGTACCAGCTTCTCGATGACCTGAGCATCATCGAAGCCTCCAGCTTCGTCGCCTCCCCCACTGCGGGCCTTTATTGCGCGCAGATGGGGGCGGAGGTCATCCGCGTGGATCACAAGGCGGGCGGGCTCGATTACGATCGCTACATGCTCACCGATGAAGGCCGCAGCCTGAGCTGGGAGAATTTGAACCGCGCCAAGAAATCGGTCGCGCTCGACCTGCGCAGCGGCGAGGGGCGCGAATTGCTGGTGGAGCTGTCGGCCAGAACCGGCAACCTCATCACCAATCTGCCTGAAAAGAGCTTCCTTTCGCATGATGCCGTGGCGGCGACATGCCCCGACCTTGTCAGCGTGCGCATCATGGGCTGGCATGACGGGCGCCAAGCGATGGATTTCACCGTCAATGCCGCCAGCGGTTATCCGCTGATGTGCGGGCCGGAAGACTGGGATCAGGACAATGCCCCGCCGGTCAATCAGGTGCTGCCCGCCTGGGACTTCATCACCGGCGCCTATTGCGCCTTCGCGCTGGTCTCCGCCGTCCGCCATCGCGACAAAACGGGCGAGGGCAGCCAATTGCGCGTGCCGCTGGGCGATGTGGCCATCGGCACCGTCGCCAATAGCGGGGCGATGGCCGAAATGCTCTATCGCGGCGCGGACCGGGAACGGTTGGGTAATGCGATCTGGGGCGCGTTCGGGCGCGATTTCCGCAGCCGTGACGGGACGCGTTTCATGGTCGCCGCGCTGACTGCCAAGCAATGGGCGGGCCTCGTCAAAGCCTTTGGCCTCGACAGGGAAATCGCCGCGCTCGAACAGAAATGCGGCGCGCGCTTCGCCGATGGCGACCGGCCGCGTTTCGAACATCGCCACGCCCTGTTCGATCTCTTCCAGGCCCGCGCCGAAGCGATGGACTGGGCGGCAATTTCCGCCGCCATGGCCGCCGAAGGATGCACCTTCGAACGCTATCGCACCATGCACGAAGCCGCACACGATCCCGCGCTGGTGGGTGACAATCCGTTGTTCAGCGCCAGCACGGGCAACCCCAGCGGTTTCGAATATCCCGCCACGCGCAGCTTTGCCAACATCCCGGGGCGCGATGCCGGGGAACCGGCGCCCGCGCCCTTCCTCGGCCAGCATACGGAGGAAGTGCTGGCAGACCGGCTCGGCCTGTCATCGGGCGCGATCGGCGATCTGGTGGACCGCGATATCGCCCGGCTGTCGGATGGCGGATAATGGCTGTCCTACAGCCACCGCCCTGTGCGATAACGGTGGGATGATCGCCGTCGCAATCCTTCCTGACACCCACGCATTCGGCCGGTTTTCGGCCCAGACGAGTTTAACCCCAGGACACTGTCAACTGTGTCAACTTCATTCAAGAACAGGCCACGATTGATGAACGAGAACAGCCTTCGCCGAGTCGCCATTTGCAAGCCGCTGCGCACGCCCGTGGGCAAATTTCTCGGCAGCCTCGCCCCGATCGAGGCGGGTGAACTGGGCGCGATCATTATCAAGGCGCTGGTCGAACGATCGGGCGTCGATCCGATGCGGGTGGACGATGTGGTTTTCAGCCAGGGCTATGGCAGCGGTGAGGCCCCGGCCATCGGCCGCTGGAGCTGGCTTGCCGCGGGCTATCCCATCGAAGTGCCGGGCTTCCAGCTGGATCGGCGTTGCGGATCGGGCCTGCAGGCTGTCGCGACCGCGGCGATGATAGTCCAGACCGGCATGGCCGATTGCGTCCTGGCGGGCGGTGTCGAAAGCATGTCCAATGTCGAACATTACACCACCAAGGCCCGCCACGGCGCGCGGCTGGGCGACATGGTGCTGTGGGACCGCCTCACGCGTGGCCGGTTGATGAGCCAGCCGGTGGAACGGTTCGGCGTTATTACCGGCATGATCGAGACGGCGGAAAACCTCGCGAAGGATTATTCGATCAGCCGCGAAGCATCGGACGAATTCGCGGTTCGCAGCCACCAGAATGCGGCCAAGGCGTGGGAAGAAGGCAAGTTCGACGATCAGCTGGTGCCGGTCGAAATTCCGCAGCGTCGCGGCGATCCGGTGGTCTTCTCCAGGGACGAAGGCTTCCGCGAGGATGCGAGCATGGAAGTGCTCGGCAAGCTGCGCCCGATCGACGGCAAGCGCGATCCGGATGCCATCGTGACCGCGGGCAATGCCAGCCAGCAGAACGATGCCGCCGCCGCCTGCCTTGTGGTGGCCGAGGACAAGGTGGAAGAACTCGGCCTCGAACCGATCCTGTGGTTCCATAGCTGGAGCGCGGCGGGCTGCGACCCAAGCCGCATGGGCATCGGCCCGGTCCCTGCGGTGGAACGGCTGTTCGCCCGCAACGGGCTCGGCTGGGACGATATCGGCCTCATCGAACTCAACGAAGCCTTCGCCCCGCAGGCGCTCGCCGTGATGAAGGGCTGGGGCTTCGCCGAGGACGACAGCCGCCGTGACATCGTGAACGTCAACGGTTCGGGCATATCGCTGGGCCACCCCATCGGCGCCACGGGCATCCGCATCCTGGCCGATATGGCGCATGAAATGCAGCGGCGCGAAGTACGCTATGGCCTCGAAACCATGTGCATCGGCGGCGGTCAGGGCATGGCCGCCGTGTTCGAACGCGCGGCCTAGTCTTCGGGAAAGGTCGTAATCGGCTGGACGACGCCGTAGGTTTCTTTCAGCGGATCGCGGGCGAGCTCGGGAAAGTCGATCGCGTCGGGCTCGCATTTCGTATCGGGCAGGCGGTCCAGAAGGTCGCGCACCAGTGTCAGCCGCCCGCGCTTTTGGTCGTTGAAATCGACCAGCGTCCACGGCGCCCACTCGCTATGCGTCCGCGCGAGCATCTCCTCGCGCGCCCTCGTGTAGTCGTCATACTTGTCGCGCGCGGCAAGATCGATGGGGGATAGCTTCCAGCGCTTGAGCGGGTCTTCCAGCCGTTCGCGCAGCCGTTCTTCCTGCCGGGCCTGATCGGCCCCCAGCCAGTATTTGAACAGGAGAATGCCATCGTCGACCAGCATCTTCTCGAAGGTCGGCACCTGCTCCAGAAAGCGCTCCACCTGATCGCGATCAGCAAAGCCCATCACTTTCTCCACGCCCGCGCGATTGTACCAGCTCCGGTCGAACAGTACGATCTCGCCGGTCGTCGGCAGGTGGCGGACATAGCGCTGGAAATACCACTGGCCCTGTTCGTCCTCGCTCGGCTTGCCCAGCGCGACGACATGGCATTGCCGGGGGTTCAGCTTTTCGGAAATCGCCCGGATCGCGCCGCCTTTGCCTGCCGTGTCGCGCCCCTCGAACAGTACCACGATTCGCTGGCCCGTTACTCGCGCCCAGCGGGCCATCGCCGCCAGTTCCTCGCGCATGGGATCCATCGCGGCTTCGTATTCCTTGCGTTTCATCGCTCTCGATCTCCCCATTTGAATGGCGCCGCCAAAAAGCCTATCTATTGCATCTATGGCTACACTAGCAGAACCAGAACACGACTTTACCCGCTTGCCCGAAATGCCGGCGGATGTCTTCACCGCGCCGCTCAAGAAGCCGGACCATGTCGGGGACGACTGGCTTGAGCCCAAGCAGACCGAATACGACGGCGAGGATAATGCGATCTGGAACGATCTGTTCAAGCGGCAGATGGAAATGCTGCCCGGCCGCGCGGCGACCGCCTTCATGGAGGGTACCGAGAAGCTCGATCTCGGGCGCGGCGGAGTGCCCGAATTCGGCAAGCTGTCCGAAGAACTGGACAAGCTGACCGGGTGGAGCGTGGTGCCCGTGCCCATGCTGATCCCGGATCACGTGTTCTTCTGGCATCTGGCCAACCGGCGTTTCCCCGCGGGCAATTTCATCCGCACGCGCGAAACCTTCGATTACATCCAGGAACCGGATGTCTTCCACGATGTCTTCGGCCACGTGCCGATGCTGACCGATCCGGTCTATGCCGATTACATGCAGGAATATGGCAAGGCCGGCTGGAAGGCCATGCGCTACAACCGGCTGAAGGCGCTGGGCGCGCTATATTGGTACACGGTGGAATTCGGCCTGATCGAGGAACAGCCCGGCGACATCCGCGCCTATGGGGCCGGTATTCTTTCAGGGCCGACAGAGGTGGTCTATTCGGTCGAGGCGGAAAGCCCGAACCGGATCATGCTCAATGTCGATCGCGTAATGCGCACCGATTATGTGATCAGCGATCTGCAGCCGACCTATTTCGTGATTTCCAGCTTCGAGGATCTCTACCGCAAGACGGTGGAGCGCGATTTCGACAAGCTGTATCGCAATCTCGGGCCCGGTTTTACCTATGCCAATACGGCGGTGATCGACGTGGACAATGTCGTCAATCGCGGCACGCTGGAATACACATTACGCGGTGGCCGGGGGAGCGGCGCGAAACCGGTCTAAAGCAGGAGCTGGTTCGAACCATAAAAAACGGGCGCCGGATTGCTCCAGCGCCCGCGGTGTTCTCGAACGAACGGTCGAGATTACATGGTTTCGTCGACTTGGTCTTCCATGTTTTCTTCCATGGCGTCGGTCTGGTCGTCCATCGCGTCAGCCTGTTCGTCGGTGATTTCACCACTGGCTTCCATTTCGTTGACCTGAGCGTCGCGGTTATCTTCCATCTGCTCGATGTTGTCTTCGGCTTGGTTTTCAGCAGCGCTGTCACAAGCGGCAAGGCCAAGCGACATAGCAGCGGCCGATACGACGAGAGCGGTTTTATTGAATTTCATTTCAGTTCCCCTTTGTTAATTACGAGCCAGCGCCCGGCGGGTCCGGAGTGACTTTCATGGCCAAAATGTGTCAGAGTCGGCTTGGTTCCGCAATACCCAAAGAAAAACAGCTCGGGACCGCTCCCGAACTGCTCAAACCAATTCCAAATGTTGTGGTCAGATTTCGTGGCAAACGAGATGAAGAAGCTTCACATCGGATCTTGGAAAAGGCGACGTATTGGGATGCTTGAGTTCAGTGTAAGGCCTTCTGGCGAACTACATTGTAAAGCGTAATTACTACCAGGGCGCCGAGTACCGCCCAGAGCAGCGTAATGCCCCTGATCGATCCGAGAAAAACTCCTGCGGAAGTCGCCATGCCGATGGCAACAGAGCCGATGGTCCCGGCGGCAATGTTTCTCAGGATGGTCCGACCGTCTTCCACGCACAGGGCAATGGTTGCGAGCCAGCCTAGGAGCGCTCCGGTGACGATAAGTATGATCAGGCCCATCCTAAACTCTCAAATAATTATCTTTGCGACCAATTAATAAATCGCGGTGCGTGAGGAATGGTTCCTGAAATGCGACAAGCCGTGGGAACACCGGTCAAAGGAAAAGGAGAAGCGCCGAGCCAAGAAGAACGCGGTAAATGACGAAGACCAGCATCGATGCCTTCTTTAGGAAGTTCATCAGAAACATCATCGTGGCCAGCGCCGCAAAGAAGGTCAGAATGCCAGTGACCAGCGCATCTTGCTGCATCTGCGCCGTCGCGTCTGCGAGGTCGAGAGCTGCGAGCAGTCCTGCGCCTGCGACCGCAGGTATGGCGAGCAGGAAGGAAAAGCGGGCCGATTCAACCCGGGTATATCCCAGCGCACGTGCCGCAGTCATCGTCGAGCCGGAGCGGCTGGTGCCGGGGATGAGAGCGAGAGCCTGCGCACACCCAACGAGGATGGCGTCCCTCAGGCTCATGTCTTCATAAGCCTTGGTCTGCTTGCCAAAATGGTCTGCAAGGCCGAGCAGGATACCGAAGATAATCAGATTTGTGGCAACTAGGTCCGTCGAACGAAAGCCTTCCAGATAGCCGCCCGTCTTGATGAAGAGGCCTACGGCAACGGCTGGAATGGTGCCGATCAGGACGAACCAGAACAACCGGCGTTGTTCATCATCCTTTCCAAGACCGACGCTGGCGAAGCCGCCGCGCGCAAGGCCGAGCACATCCTTCCAGAAGTAGAGAATGATCGCGAGAAGTGAACCGACATGCACGGCCACGTCGATGAGTGGCCCTTGGTCGGGAAAGTCTGTCAGCTTGGGGATCAGGATCAGGTGGCCCGACGATGAAATCGGGAGAAATTCCGTGATGCCCTGGACGATCGCAATGATCAGTTCTTGGAGGAAGGTCATAGGCTTCGCTCCATGAAGAAAGGGCGGAACAAGTCAAGCGACCTGCTCCGCCCTTCGCTTTTTTCACGCCGTAGCGCAGCTTACCAAATGCTGATGCGCTCTTCTGGGGGGAGATAAAGCGCGTCGTCGCTGGTCACATTGAAGGCCTTGTACCAGGCATCCATGTTCCGCACGATTCCGTTCACGCGGAATTCTTCCGGGCTGTGCGGATCGGTGGTGAGGCGCTGGCGAGCGGCAGCTTCGCGCTGCTGCGAACGCCAGACCTGCGCCCATGCCAGGAAGAAGCGCTGATCGCCGGTCAGGCCATCGATCACCTTGTCTTCCTTGCCGTTCAGCGAAAGCTTGTAGGCGCGATAGGCGAGGCTGAGGCCGCCCAGATCGCCGATATTTTCGCCAAGCGTCAGACGCCCGTTCACACAGGTTTCGCCATCGTCCAGCGGGCAGTAGGAATTGTACTGTTCCACTAGCGCATCGCCCAGCTTGTCGAAGGCTTCGCGATCGGAATCGGTCCACCAGTTGCGCAGCATGCCGGTACCGTCCGACTTGGAACCCTGATCGTCGAAGCCGTGGCCCATTTCATGGCCTATGACGCCACCAATGCCGCCATAGTTCACTGCCGCGTCCGCAGTGATGCCGAAGAACGGTTGCTGCAGGATGGCGGCGGGGAAGACGATCTCGTTCTTGGTCGGATTGTAATAAGCGTTTACCGTCTGCGGCAGCATGTACCACTCGGTCCGGTCGATTGGTCCGCCAAGCTTGCTGAGCATGTCGTTCCAGGCCCATTTGGAGGCTTCGATCCGGTTGGCAATCGGCAAGGCCGGCTGGATCGTCAGCCCTTCGTAGGTTTCGAGATTGTCGCGATAGCCGATCTTGGGATCGAATGCGTCCAGCTTGGCGATGGCCTGCTTCTTGGTGTCGCGGCCCATCCAGTCGAGTTCACCGATCGAATTGGCCATTGCCTTGCGAAGGTTGGCGACGAGATCATCCATCGCCGCCTTGTTTTCCGGCGGGAAATAGTCGGCGACATAGGATTTGCCGAGCAGTTCGCCCATCAGGCTTTCGGTTTCACCGATTGCGCGTTTCCAGCGTGGGCGCTGTTCGGGCGTGCCGTTAAGCAGCGTGCCGTAGAAGGCGAAGTTGGCATCGTCGAAGCGCTTGGGCAGTACTTCGGCATTGCTGGAAAGGAAGCCCTTGGCGGTCCACGCCTGCAGCACGTCCATCGGCGTTTCGAGGATCAACTGCATAGCCGCAGGCATACCGCCGCCGATCTTGGCGAGAGTATCGGCATCGAGGCCCAGTTCTTCCGCGCGTTCCGGGCTCGGCGGAAGGTCGGTCACGATAAAGCGATCAACGTCCGTGAAACCGCTGGCGGTAAGCATCGCGGTCAGTGGGAAGCCGCCAGCCTTCGCGTTCAATTCTTCCGGCGTCAACGCGTTGTAAGTAAGGTCGTCGTTGCGGCGCGTTGCGCGGTCCCATGCAACCTTGCGGGCCAGCGAATCTTCGAAGTCGTAGACCTTTTGCGCCATGCCGGCAGCATCCGAGTAGCCAGCTTCTCCAAGCAGGAACGCGAGATATTCGCGATACTTCGCCTGAATGTTGGCACCCTTCTCGCTCTCGTCGAGGTAATAGTCGCGGTCGGGCAGGCCGAGGCCGCCGGACCCGGCATGAACCGAATAACGCGTGGGTTCTTTCGCATCGACTTCGACATAAGCGAAGAGCGGCGAGGAATAACCCGGGCTACCCCAGATTTCGGCAAGGTTGGCGAGCGTTTCAGCGCCCTTGATATCTTCGAGATAGGGCTGCGCCGGGGCGAGGCCCGCTGCTTCGATCGCCGCCGTGTCCAGATAGCCTTCATAGGCATCGACGATGCGCTTTTCGTTGGCAGTTAGCGTGGCCGGATCCTTTGCAGTCAGGCGATCGACCAGCGTCTTTACATCGGACGTCGATTTTTCGCGCAGCAGATTGAAAGCGCCGAAGCGGCTGAATTCTGCAGGCAGCGGATTGGCATCGAGCCACTTCTGATTGGCATAGGCGAAGAAGTCGTCGCCCGGATCGATATCCTGCGAAATAGAGGCAGGATCGAAGCCCCAGTCACCGAATTCCATTGTCGGCAGCGGGGTCTCTTCAGCAGCAGGTGCTGCGGTGGCGGTTTCTTCCGCCATGGCTGGCGCGCCGATGGCAAGTGCCAGGGCGGATGCGCCGAGCGTGAAAATTCTCGATTTCATGAGTGCAGTCTCCTTCAGGCAGCCGACCGCGCTCGCGGGAGAGCAGGCGACCTCGTGCAGTTTGGGTAGCATATTGTGGCGATGGGAGTCGCCGTTCGTCGGATGGACGGCGATTTTGGTCGAACGGTCAGGCCGCTTCATCGCCGAACTGGAGCTTCGACAGGCGGGCATAAAGGTCGCCATTCACCACCAGCTGGTCATGCGTTCCCTGTTCGACCATACGGCCCTGATCCATCACCACGATGCGGTCCGCCGCCCTTACCGTGGCGAGGCGGTGGGCGATCACCAGCGTGGTGCGGTGTTCCATCAGGCGGTCGAGCGCATCCTGCACCAGCCGTTCGCTTTCCGCGTCGAGCGCACTGGTGGCTTCGTCCAGCAGCAGGATCGGCGCATCGCGAAGGAGCGCGCGCGCGATGGCTAGGCGCTGGCGCTGGCCGCCCGATAGCTGCGTGCCGTCCTCGCCCAGATGGGTGTCGAGGCCGCGCGGGAGATTTTCGAGGAAGTCGGCGGCATTGGCGGCTGTGGCTGCCTGCCAGATTTGGTCTTCGGTGGCGTCCCAGCGGCCGTAGCGCAGATTGTCGCGCGCGCTAGCAGAAAAGAGCACGCCTTCCTGCGGAACGAGTGCGATGCGGCGGCGGATTTCCGCCGGGTCCGCTTTCGTGAGCGGAATCCCATCGAGCCGCACTGTGCCAGCCTGCGGATCGTAAAAACGTTCGGCGAGCTGGAAGAGGGTGGACTTGCCTGCGCCGGACGGACCGACGATCGCGACCGTTTCGCCCGGTTCGACCTCAAGCGTGAAATCTTCCAGCGCAGCGGCTTCGGGCCGCGTGGGATAGCGGAAGGTCACGTTGCGGAAGGACAGGCCGCCGCGCGCAGGCACGGGAAGAGCCATTGGATTGGCGGGTGCCACGATCTCCGGTTTTGCGTCGAGCAGTTCGGCAAGGCGGCTGGCTGCACCTGCTGCCCGCAACAGGTCGCCGAGCACCTCGGTCAAAGCGCCGAAGCTGCCCGCGGCGATGACGCCGGCGAATACGAAGGCGGCAATGGTCCCGCCGGTAATGACGCCGTCTTCCACCAGCAGTGCGCCGCGCCACAGCAGCGCGGTTATCGATCCGAAGACCAGCGTGATGAGAATTGCCGTCATCAAAGCGCGGATCAGGATGCGCTGTTTGGCGATGTCGAAGGTCTGTTCCACCGCGCCGGCAAAGCGTTCACCTTCGCGTGACTGCTGGCCGAATGCCTGCACGATCTTTGTGGCCGACAGCACTTCGGTTACCATCGAGCCGACATCGGCAACGCGATCCTGGCTCGTGCGGCTCACCTTGCGCAGCCGCGAGCCGAAGATGGCGATCGGGATGATCACCACCGGGATCCCGATAACCAGATAGATGGCCAGTTGAGGGGCGAGCCAGAAGAGATATCCCACGCTGAGAATGGCCATGATGAGATTGCGCAGCGCCACGGACAGGGTGGTGCCCACCGTCTGTTCGATGATCGCCGTGTCGGCCGTCATGCGACTGGATATTTCCTTGGGACTGTTTGTCTCGAAGAAGGACGGTGACAGGCGCAGGAGGTTCGTATGGACTGCCTTGCGCACATCAGCCACGACGCGCTCGCCCAGCCAGCTGACGAAATAGAACCGCAATGCGGTAAAGAGGCCCAGGGCACCCACCAGAACCAGCAGGTAGCGGAACCAGCGACCGATATCCGCGCCGTTATCGGCTGCAAAACCGCGATCGATGATGAGCTTGAGCGCACTCGGCAGGGCAAGCGAGCTGATAATCGCCGTAACAAGCAGTGCTGCTGCGGCCAAGGCGAGCTGGAGGGGGTAGGCCTTGGCGGCATCGAAGACCATGCGCAGCGGCTTCAGGCTGCGGTTTTCGCCATCGCTTCGCCGCCCGAATATCCGGCGCCGAGCTTTCTCAGGTGTACCCGTCTCGTCCATGAGCGCCCAGTTAGGCGCGAGGGATGGTAAAATCCACTCCGCTGCGCCGTAAACGGTACTTTTACCCCGTTTGTGCATTGCACAATCACGAACCAGCCGCCACATTGGGGGAAATTGGACGTGCCGCAAATAGAGCCAGAACAGTGCGGCCAGCAGGGGACGCTTGCTTATGCTTTACCACCTTCACGAACTCCAGCGGAGCTGGCTTTCCAGCGCCAGCACCTTTGCCTCGATCGGTTCGGAAATGCTTTCGAACCCGGCCCTTCCTTTCGGCTACATGGGAATGGGCCAGATGGCGTCCAGCGCGCTGGAAGTCTTCGCCCATGCCACGGCCACCTATGGCAAGCCTGCCTGGGGGATCGAACACGTCACCGTCGGCCGCGAGGAATATCCGGTGGTGGAAGCGACCGTCCTGAACAAGCCCTTCGGCGATCTGAAGCGGTTCCACCGTGAAGGCCTGCCAGACGATGCACCGCGTATGCTCGTGGTCGCCCCGATGAGCGGGCATCACGCCACGCTACTGCGCGGCACGGTCGAGCGGATGCTGCAGAACTACGTCGTCTTCGTCACCGATTGGGCCGATGCGCGCGATGTCCCACTGCATGAAGGCGCGTTCGACCTCGATGATTACATCGATTACGTAATCGACTTTCTCGAGCATATCGGCCCGGGCAAGGATGGCGACGGTGCGCATGTCATGGCCGTATGCCAGCCTTCGGTTCCAGTATTTGCGGCCACCGCGATCATGAACCGCGATGGGCATGAATGTGCTCCCAAAACCCTGACCATGATGGGTGGCCCCATCGATACGCGGTGTTCGCCCACCAGCGTGAACGATCTTGCCATGGAACGCCCGATCGAATGGTTCCGCCACAATGTCATCGCCACCGTGCCGGTGCAGTATCGGGGATCGGGCCGTAAGGTCTATCCGGGCTTCATGCAGCTTGCCGGTTTCATGAGCATGAACCTCGGCAATCACATGATGAGCCATTACGAGATGTTCAAACACCTCAACAAGGGCGACGATGCCAGCGCGCAGGCGACGAAGGATTTTTACGACGAATACCGCAGCGTCTGCGACATGACGGCGGAATTCTACCTGCAGACGGTGGAAGAGGTGTTCCAGAACCACTCGATCCCGAACGGCACCTTCATGCATCGCGGCAAGCGTGTCGATCTGGGCGACATCACCAAGACAGCGCTTCTCGCCATCGAAGGCGAGCGTGACGATATTTCAGGTCTGGGCCAGACCCGTGCCGCGCTGGAACTGACGCCCAATCTCGATGCCTCGAAGAAGCGCTATTACATGGCCGAAGGTGCGGGTCATTACGGCATCTTCAACGGCAGCAAATGGCGCGACAGGATCGCACCAGTGGTAGAGGAATTTGTCGCGGCGCATGGGTGAGGGGTATTTTTCCCTGAGAGGATGAATCAAAGAGGCGACCTCGGGCATGTATGAAGAAGAGGATGATGCGGCTCAAATCTCCTTCCAATGGGTAGTCGGTGATACACGGGCGCACGAACAGAATGTGCGCGAAATGATCGGCTTTAATCACTCGTATGGGATTGCGGTTTTGTCGCGTCTGGTTGCGTTTTTGCTGACCTATTTCGTGGCGAAAGCCTTACTCCCCAATACTGATTTCTTTGTGCTCATTTGGATTGTGCTCGCTGCCAGTCTCTCAATTTGGGTTTCGCTGGGAGTTGAGATTTTTCTCATGAGGATGCTTGAACGATTGCAAGCAGACGACCCCAAACGAGTTGGCTGGAATTCAGTTTGGCTGGACACTTCGGGGGTCTCTTGGAGCACTGAAACCAGCGAGGATTATACAAGCTGGCTCGGTGTTATCGATGTAGTCGAACGAAAAGGTTCGCTCTTCATCAAGACCGGACCAGCTCATGGATATTACATTCCACCCAGAATCTTCGCATCCTCAGACGAACTTGCGAAATGCAAGGAGCTAATCGAGAGGCTGAGAAGCGATCCAGTCCCTCCCAAGCATCTCGTTGAGTCTGGCGAAGGCATGGTCAAACATTAAGATTCCTGTCGGCGTGCGCCATTGGGTGCTCTGGCCCGGAAAATTGCTCAATCGGGGATCAACTCAACCTCTCCGCATGCCATGCCACATGCTCGGCCATGAAAGTCGAGATGAAGTAATAGGAATGGTCGTACCCCTCCTGCATGCGGATTTCCGCGGGGATGTCGGCCTTGGCGCAGGCGACGGAAAGCAGGCCTGTCTTCAATTGTTCTTCAAGGAAATTGTCCGCCGTGCCCTGATCTACCAGCAGGTGATCGAGGCGTGCGCCATTCTCGATCAGCGCAACCGCATCGTATTCTTCCCACGCTTCGCGATCCTCGCCGAGGTAGCGTGATAGCGCTTTCTCGCCCCAAGGCACTTTGCCAGGGGCGACGATTGGGGAAAAGGCGCTCACCGAACGGAAGCGGTCGGGGTTGCGCAAGCCTATGGTCAAGGCGCCGTGGCCGCCCATGGAATGGCCGGTTATGCCCTGCCGCGTCATGTCTGTGGGGAAATTCGCCTCGATCAGCCCGGGCAGCTCGTTCTCGATATAGCTGCGCATCTTGTAATGCGTCGACCAGGGTTCCTGCGTCGCATCGACATAGAAGCCCGCGCCCTTGCCGAAGTCGTATTCATCGTCGGCATCGGGCACCTGTTCGCCGCGCGGGCTGGTATCCGGTGCCACGAAGATCACGCCGTGTTCCGCGCAGGCGCGCCGGAACTCTCCCTTTTCGGTCACGTTCGCATGGGTGCAGGTGAGACCCGAAAGGTACCAGAGGACCGGGAGTTTCGCGCCCTCGGCATGGGGCGGGACATAAACGGAGAACGTCATCTCTGTGCCAGTTGCCTCGGACTGATGCGAGAGAACGAACTGGTCGCCGCCAAAGGCCTTGTTCTGCGAGAGATATTCGAGAGTCATGGTATTTCCTGTGCGGGTATGTCTGCGACCAGCGGCGCATGGCCCCAATGCTCCAGCAGCCGCAAGCAGTCCGCGCCGGACAGGCCGATGGTCGCGGTATTGCGAAGGGGGTGGACGTTGATCCGGTCGGCCTCCGCCAAGGTCCGGTCAAGGACTACGGTGATGGTTTCAGGCGCGGCGTTGATCGCGCCTAGCGGTGTGACCGAACCCGGCGTCAGACCAAGCAGACGCTCCATATCGCCGGGCTTGCCGAAACTGACGCGTTTGCAGCCGATAGCCGCAGGCAGGGCCTTCAAATTCACGCGCATTTCGGCAGGCACGGTGACCAGCCAAAACGCGCCGCCTGTGTCCTTCAGGAACAGGTTCTTGGTATGCGCGCCGGGAATGGCATCCTTCACCCCGTAGCTTTCCGCAACGGTGAAGACAGCTTCGTGTTCGTATTGCTCGAAGGGGATTGCGAGGGCTTCGAGGTCCTCCCGCAATCCCGCTTCGCCTCTGTGCGCCAAGCTGTCAGCCCGGACGATACATGGCGCAGACCTTGTTGCCTGCCGGATCGCGCAGATAGGCGAGATAGAGCTTCATGCCGGCGCCTTCGCGGATGCCCGGCGGATCTTCGATTTCGGTGCCGCCGTTTTCGCTGCCCGCCTTGTGCCAAGCGTCGGCCATGGCTTCGTTATCGGCGGCAAAGCCGATGGTCGAACCATTCCCGCAACTCGCCGGCTGGCCGTCGATCGGCTTGGTAATCAGGAAGATACCGCCGTTGTGCATGTAGATGACGCGGCCCTTGGGATCGATCCTGCCTTCGCTGCCGCCGAGCGCCTTGAAGCAGGCATCGTAGAATTTCTTGGAGGCGTCGATATCGTCGGCCCCCAGCATGACATGGCTGAACATTGTTCTCTCTCCTTATGCCTCGACCGCAATGGTCGCGGTTTTCTCGTCTCCGGTATTCGGCGCGTTGGCAGGGTCCAGAAGCAGGACCTGCACCTCTCCCTTGCGAGCTACCGGTTTGTGTTCCTCGCCAGCGGCAATCAACAACAGATCGCCGGGATGCAGCGTTTCCGTCCGCTCGCGAAACTCGATATCGAGTTCGCCGTCCAGGCACAGGAACAGCTCGTCATGGGTGTGGCTGTGCCAGTCGAACGCGCCTTCCAGCTTCGCGATGCGGACTTCGTGACCCTCATACCGCGCGACGATGCGCGGCGCCCAGGTTTCCGTAAACGTGGCGAACTTGTCGGCGAGGGTCACCTTCTTAGTCATCAGTCGTAGACCACCACGCTGCGGATGCTTTCACCCGAATGCATCAGGTCGAAGCCTTTGTTGATCTCTTCCAGCTTCAGGACATGGGTGATCATCGGATCGATCTGGATCTTGCCGTCCATGTACCAGTCCACGATCTTGGGCACGTCGGTCCGGCCCTT
>NZOF01000045.1 GCA_002695185.1 Erythrobacter sp. | reverse complement strand
CGTGGAAAAGCAGGGCATCATCCACTCCGGCATCGGCAAGCTGTCGTTCAAGGACGAAGACCTGAAGACCAACTTCAAGGCTCTCACCGACGCGATCGTCAAGGCGAAGCCGTCGGGTGCCAAGGGCAAGTATGTCCGCAAGATCACGCTGACCAGCTCGATGGGTCCCGGCCTCAAGGTCGACCTCGGCGAAGTCGAAGGCGCGTAAGCAGCTTCGAACGAAACAGCTTTCCTACATCGGTAGGATCGGATTAGGGCCGGGGGGAAACCTCCGGCCCTTTCTCATTGTCGCTTCAGATACCGCCGGGGGTGAAGATGAAACCGGCCTGCGCCAATCCTTCGCACAGCGCCGCCATGCAGGCGTCCAGCTCGTCGCGATCGGTTGAGCGGATCACGAAATTCGCCCCGACTTTCCCTTCCTTGAAGAAGGGGTAACTGCCGATCTGGCAATTCTCATGCGCTTTCTCGACATCGCGCAGCAGGGCCGAAACCTCGCTTTCGGGAATGAAACCGCCTACGGTTTCCGCGATCAGCGGAGCGCCTCCCTCAAGGGTGCCGGTAAGCGCGTCGAGCATACCCGCCGTGATATGCGGCACGCCGGCCATAAGGTGGACATTGCCGATCCGGATTCCCGGGGCGCCCGACATGCGGTTGGGTATCAGTTCCGCGCCCTCGGGCGTGCGCGCCATGCGCAGACGGCCTTCGTTAAGCCCGCCCTTGTCGGCATAATACCGCTCAAGAATGGCATGGGCTTCCGGATGGACAATCACCGGCACTCCCAGCGCTTCGGACACGGCATCGACGGTGATGTCGTCATGCGTGGGGCCGATTCCTCCCGTGGTGAAGAGATAGTCATAGCTCTCGCGCAGCGCATTGACCGCCTCGACGATCCGCTCGACCACATCCGGCACCACGCGCACTTCGGACAGGCGGATACCCTGGACCTGCAGCCAGCTGGCGACCTGGGCGATGTTCTTGTCATGGGTCCGTCCGGACAGGATCTCGTCGCCGATGACGACGAGGCCGGCAGTATAGATACGATCGGTCATGACGAGAGACCTACTGCGCTAACCGAGTGAAAGCTACCGGGCAGCTTGCAAGCGGGCGTCATTCTTTGCCGCAGCATCGCCTTTCCGGCTAAGTACCAGGATCCCGTCATCGACTGGGTCCTTCTTCATCCGCTTGCGATCGACCACATATTCCTGATTGAGCCGCCAGGGATATTCCACCGCATTCTTCGGCATGAGATGCCTGCTGCGCTGAATATAACCGGACGAGAAATCGAATATGTTGTCCTCTTCCAGCGTGTGGCCCTCTGGCAGATATGGTGTTGCGATATCCGCGCTCTCTTCGGCCATCGCATTCAGCACGCGGCAGATAAAATCCGCATTGATGTCAGCCCGCAAGGTCCAGCTCGCATTGAGATATCCAAAGACCACTGCAAGGTTCGGCAAGTTCGAGAACATGCATCCCTTGTAATAGTAACGATCCGCCAGATCGATCGGTTGGCCTTCGAGCGTCAGCGCAATCTTGCCAGCCACCGCCAGTTTAAGACCGGTAGCCATGACGACGATATCCACTGCCAGGAAACGATCGTCGGTCAGCCGGACGCCGCCCTTCTCGAAGGCCGCGATATGGCCGGTAACTATTTCGGCTTTGCCGCGCTTGATCGCGTCGAACAGATCGTCATCAGGGATCAGGCAAAGCCGCTGGTCCCATGGATTGTAGGGTGGGGTAAAGGCGGCGAGATCGTAATCTTCGCCCATGGATTGGCGGATGCGTTTATGGAGAATTGCGCGCATCTTTTTCGGCTTCCGCCGAGCAAGCTTGAACGTGAAGTCCTGCATCGTGATGTTCTTCCATCGGGTAATCGCATAGGCGACCTTCTCCGGCAGAACTTTACGCAGGAAGTTGGCAACGCGGTCTTTTGCCGGGCGCGAGAACATCCATGTCGGCGTCCGCTGCAGCATGGTCACCTTTGCCGCCTTCTTTGCCATGGAAGGAACGAGCGTGACTGCAGTTGCCCCAGACCCGATCACGACAACTTGCTTGTCGGAATAGTCCAGATCTTTCGGCCAGAACTGTGGATGCAGAACCTGCCCTTCAAATTCTCCGAGCTCGAAACCCGGATCATAGGCCTCGTCGTAATCGTAGTAGCCCGAGCCGAGATAGAGCCAGTTAGCGGTAAGCATCTTACGCTCACCATCGGGCATTTCGAGCGTCACGTGCCAGCGGGCATCGGCCTTTCGAAAATCTGCTGAGATAACCTTGTGCTGGAACCGGATGTGCCGGCGAATGTCGCGCTCGTCGACGATACGATGGAGATAGTCGAGAATTGCCGGCCCGTCGGCTATGGTCTTTTCGTGCTTCCACGGCTCGAATTCGAACCCCAGCGTGTGCATGTCGCTGTCCGATCTCACGCCGGGATAGCGGAACAGGTCCCATGTGCCACCAAGATCGTCCCGCCGCTCGACAATAGCGAAGCTGTGCCCCGGCGTCTTTTCCTTCATGTGTGCGGCCATGCCGATGCCGGACAGGCCCGCGCCTACGATCAGCACGTCTAAATCGGTCGCGCGGCTGCTAGTTGGTCTCTCTCCCATGCAGAGAAGGCTATCCCAAGCTGTGAGCAAGGGAAAGTACGAGTTGCGGAATAAAACCGGGAAGTGGGCCCTTGATCGACGTTCGTGCTCTCGCCTTAATGCGGTGGCTCGGCTAGGGCGGGATGGAGTGAGGAGATGCCATGACAAAAGAGGGTAACGGGCGCCCGCACCGAGTCACGTCGATCGACGTCGCTGAGCGCGCCGGGGTTAGCCAGTCTACGGTCAGCCGGGCCCTGTCCGGTTCGGAAACGATTACCGAAGCTACCCGTCGCCGGGTAGAGCAGGCGGCTGCCGAATTGGGTTATCATGTGAACATGCGCGCAGCCGGATTGCGCAAGGGGGAAACCGGGACGATCGCAATTGTGGTGATTGGTCGCGACGGGCAGGGGCCCGCGGCGATGAATCCCTTCTATTACAGCTTGCTGGGTAGCACCTGTGCCGCCGCGGCGGAGCGCGGATACGAAGCCCTGGTTTCTTTCCAGGCGCGGGAAGAGGAATTGTTCGGTCACTATGTAGGTCGGCGCCAAGCCGATGGCGTGGTGGTGATCGGAACGGCCAGCAACGGGCCCGCCTGGGACTATTTTCGCCAGGTCGCCAATCAGAGCCATGCCATCGCCTTTTGGGGGTCGCCCTTCGATGACGCGGTCTGGGTCCGGTCGGACAATCTGGATGGCGGCCGACTTGCAGTCGAAAAGCTTATTGCAGGCGGCGCCAAAGACATCGTTTTCGTCGGAGATCCGAATTCCTCCCAGCGCCAGTTTCGCGAACGCTATGAAGGCTATCGAACTGCTATGTCGGCGGCCGGATTGATCCCGCGCGAAGCAGTGGTGTCGGAAGGCGCGGATCGCGTGACGCAGGGGCGCAGTTCGGTGATCGCGCTCCAAGAAAGCGGCGCCGCGTTCGATGGGCTGTTTTTCGCCTGTGATGCCATGGCTTTAGGGGCTCTCGACGAACTTGCCGCCAGCGAAATTGCCGTACCGGCCGACGTGGGGGTCATAGGTTTCGATGGACTGGGATCTGGCGCTTTCAGCAACCCGCCGTTGACCACCGTGGAACCGGACTTCGCCGAAGCGGGCAGACTGCTGGTGGAAACGGCCCTCGCTGGAGAAGGCGAACGTGCCGAACGGCGGGTCCCTGTTCGTCTGGTCGAGCGCGCCAGCGCCAAGTAACGCCTTTCGTCGATTGGCGCTTTGCCAAGCGAACATGCTGCGGTCTAAGCTTCCGCATCCAATCTCTTAGGGGAGAGATCCAGAATGAAAACAAGCATCGCATCCGCTCTCGCGCTCGTCCTGTGCGCTGGAACCGCCCACGCTCAAAGTCAGGAGCCCGATCCAAGTCCCAATCCGGTCGAAGAGCAGGAAGTCGATGCTTCGCAGGACGGGTTGCCGCCTGAAGGAAGCGGCGAACAGGTCGATGCCGCTGCGGCCACTGTGCCGATCGCGGGTGAGGGCGAAAAGGACGAAAGCTGGGATGTAACGGCACCGCGTGGCGCGACCTTGCGCGAGGTCGCCATCAACACCGATGAAGGAACCTGGATGGATGTCGACGTGTCGCCTGATGGTCGCACGCTCGCCTTCTCCTTGTTGGGTGATATCTACACCATGCCGATTTCCGGCGGGACGCCGACGCGGATCGCCGAAGGCCTGGCTTGGGAAGTGCAACCTCGCTTCTCTCCTGACGGCAACCGTCTGGCGTTCATTTCGGACCGTGCCGGTGGCGATAACCTCTGGATCATGAATGCAGACGGCTCGAACAAGCTACAGGTCACGAAAGAAGACTTTCGTTTGATCAACCAGCCAAGCTGGTCACCCGATGGGCAATACATTGTCGCCAAGAAGCACTTCACCACTCAGCGCAGCCTCGGGACGGGTGAAATCTGGCTCTATCACGTCTCCGGCGGCGGGGGCGTTCAGCTGGTCAAGCGGGCCAGTGAAGTTCTGCAGAAAGAGCTGGGCGAACCGATCTACGCACCCGATGGAAACGCGATCTATTATACTCGCAACGTCTCGCCGGGTCCGATCTTCGAGTATGCGCAGGATTCGAACGCCGGCATATTCAATATCGAGCGCTATGATATCGACACCGGCGAAGTCACCACGGCAGTCGGTGGCTATGGTGGCGCAGTACGCCCCACACCTTCGCCTGACGGCAAGAAGCTGGCCTTCGTGCGGCGTGACAAGGACCAGACCCAGCTTTGGGTGAAGGACCTCGGCACGGGCGAAGAGCGGATGATTTATGGCTCGCTCGATCTGGATATGCAGGAAACCTGGGCGGTTTATGGTGTCTATCCGATGATGGATTGGATGCCCGACAATTCCGGACTGGTGGTCTGGGCGGGCGGTAAACTCCAACGAGTGTCAGCCGATGGTTCGGGCGCGCGCGAGATACCATTCCGCATCAATGATACCCGCAAGGTCGCCTCTGCACCCCATCCGGTTATCGACGTTGCGCCTGAGAGCTTCACTGCCAAAATCCCACGTTTCGCAAGCGTATCTCCCGATGGGCGGACTGTAGTTTTCGAAAGCCTCGGCAAGCTATACGTCAAGCCCGTGGGCAGTGACGCAGCGCCATCGCGCCTCATTTCCAGTTCGGACGACAGCTTGGAGCTATGGCCTTCGTGGTCTCGTGATGGGAGGCGGATCGCCTTCGTACGCTGGACCGACAGTGGTCTTGGTAAGGTCGTGACGGTAGATCCGCGCGGGCGTGACGAGCGAGTGGTGACCGGGCAGCAGGGCCACTATGCGCTCCCTCAATTTTCTCCCGAAGGAGACACCATCGTCTTCGAAAAGCGCGGAGGTGGCTATCTGACATCCCCGAATTACTCGGAGAACGAGGGTGTCTATTCCGTCCCGGCGTCTGGCGGAACACCGCGTCTGATAGCCCGCGATACTTCTACACCGCAGTTTGGTGCGGATAACGATCGCGTTTTCATGCTCGCTCGGGCCGAGGGCAACCTCCAACTCATATCTGCGGATCTGGATGGGGAAGCGCGGCGCGTTCATGCGCAAGGCGAACTCGCGAACGACTTCAAGGTAAGCCCACGCGGCGACTATGTCGCTTTCCGCCAGAACTACGAAGTCTTCGCCATGCCGCTGTTGCCGGGTGGGCAAACGGTTACCGTAGGCGAAAAGGCCAGCTCGCTGCCCGTTACACGGGTCAGCAAAGGAGGTGCCGATTATATTGGCTGGACCGACAATGGTTCGACACTGCACTGGTCCATGGGGCCCGTGCTTTATCGTGCCAGCACCTCCGCCCTGACGCCGACCTCTCCTAGTGAGAACGCGCCAAAATTCACTCCTCCGGATATTGGTACTTCTCTCGCGCGGACCATCCGTGCAGACAAGCCTAGTGGAACCGTTGCCATCACAGGTGCGCGCATCCACACGATGACAGGGGGCGGCGCGGGTACGATCGAAAACGGCGCGATCGTGATCGAAGGAGATCGGGTAGTCGCGATAGGCCCAGCATCGGATGTTACCATCCCTTCGGGAGCCACGCTCGTAGACGCTGCTGGTCAGACCATCATTCCGGGTCTGGTCGATGCTCACGCGCACGGCGCGCAAGGGGTTGGCGATCTGGTTCCGCAGCAGAACTGGTCGCTGGTCCAGAATCTCGCGCTGGGTACCACAACCCTCCACGACCCGTCTTCTTCTGCCAGCATGATCTTCTCTGCCTCGGAACGGCAGCGGGCAGGAAGCCTGTTGGCGCCGCGGATATTCTCGACCGGCGAAATTATCTACGGTGCGAAGTCCCCTGGCGTCTATGCCCGTGTAGATAGTTATGAGGATGCTTTGGCCCACGTTCGCCGGATCAAGGCGCAAGGTGGGATCAGCGTGAAGAACTACAATCAGCCGAGGCGTGAGCAGCGTCAGCAGGTTGTGGCTGCCGCACGTGCGGAAAACATGCTGGTTGTTGCTGAGGGTGGCTCGCTCTTCGGGATGGACATGAATCTCGTTGCCGATGGCAACTCGACGCTTGAACATAACATTCCCGTCGACGTTATGTACGATGACGTCCTGCAGATGTTCGGCGGCTCGGACACGAACTACACGCCGACACTTGTCGTCACTTATGGTGGCCTTGCAGCCGATCCATACTGGCGTCAGGCGACCGATGTGTTCGACAACCCGCTGCTGGTACATACTCCACCAAAGATGCTGCTCGCCGAAACGGGACGCCGCATCAAGGCGCCGGAATGGGCGTTCGTTGATGATAATTCAGCGCGCGAAGCCAAGAAGCTTGCCGATCGCGGCGTGAAGGTCAGCATCGGCGCACATGGGCAGCAGGCCGGAATTGCCGCCCACTGGGAGCTATGGAGCTTCGTACGTGGCGGAATGACACCGGTGGAGGCGCTGCGTGCAGGAACGATTGAGTCTGCAAAGTCGCTCGGCATGGATCGCGATGTCGGAAGCCTCGAGGTTGGCAAACTGGCCGACTTGGTGATCCTTACCGGCGATCCGGCGCAGGACATTCGTAACTCGGATGATATCGCTCAGGTGATGCTTGGCGGTCGTCTGTACGATGCTCGTACGATGAACGAAACGATTACTGGAGATGACCGCCGAATGCCTTATTGGTGGGAATGAATTGAAGGGCGGCCGCAGCAAATGCCGTGGCCGCCCCTCGAACAGTAACGAACCAAGATTAGGCTGAGCGGATTTGGAAAAGAAATTCGTCTACCTTATCGCGCAATGTTGTGGCCTGGCTCTCTAGATCGCTCGAAGAGGCCAACACCTGACTGGCTGCGGCACCAGCAGAAATACTGGTGTCGCGCATGCTGTCAAGATGAGTCGCTACCTGATCAGTTCCATGTGCCGCACGATCGATACTTCTCGCGAGATCCTGACCGGCAACCGATTGCTGGTCCACCGCACTCGCAATCGAGATCGCGGTCGTTTCAAGTTGTTTGATTTGATTGCCGATCGAGCGAAGCGCACTGACGCTTGCACCGGTCGAGGACTGCATCGCTTGGATTTGCTCCGAAACCTCTTCGGTTGCTCGGCTGGTCTGCGCGGCGAGCTCTTTAACTTCGCTGGCCACTACCGCAAAACCTCGCCCTGCTTCGCCACCCCGCGCAGCTTCGATGCTCGCGTTTAGGGCAAGAAGATTGGTGCGCTGGGCGATCGACTGGATCAACTCTACGATTTGGCCGACCTGATCGGCAGCAGATGCGAGAGCGGAAATTGTTTCGTCCGCTCCTTCCGCATCATCCGAGGCTTTTCGTGCAAGCTCTGCAGAATTGGCGGCCTGTCGGCTGATTTCGCTGATAGACATCGCAAATTCGTCTGAAGCAGCGGCCGCGGCGGTCACGCCGCCAGAAGCCTGTTCCATCGCATGCGAAACCTGATTGGCTTGGCCAGCTGCTTGTTCAGCCGCGCCAGCCATTGCCCCTGCTGTCGCATTGAGCTGACTGGAAGCAGCGGCAACACCGCCCACAACTTCTCCGATGCTTTGTTCGAAACGGTCGGCGAGCAGCATCAGTTCGTGCTTACGCCGTTCCAACGCAGTCCTGCGTCCGGCAAAGAGTTCGTCGAGCTTGATACCGGATTTGGCGAAGATACTTAACGCGCGGGATAGATCGCCGATTTCGTCCGGTCGTGTGGTATCGCCAACATCAATATCCCGAGCCCCGCCCGCGAGGCGACCCATTTCGCTCGCGACATGCGTGAATGGAGCAATTACCTCTTTCAGGATCATTTGTAAGCTGACGAACCCGGCTATCAGCGTCGCCGCAAGGATCACGACGATAATCGTGGCCATCACTCCGGACAAGCCGGGGTTGAATATACCCACAAGGCCGGCAGTCGCCAGAAGTGTCATACCGACCACGGTAATGCCCGTCGATAATTTCGATTTTGCAGTCAACGAGAGGCCGAGGAACCAACCGCGGAAACCCGGAACTTCCGTCGCTTCGCCCAGTTCGATCCCGTCGACTGCGGCGATTTCCCCTCTCATCTCCTCAGCGAAGATATCGCTTTGCATTCCCATGACATTTCCTCTCCCCACTCACCCGTTCAAACGGGATTATTACCCTGCAAGAACTTATCCGGCCCGCACATGCTGCAAAAATACATCGACCTGTTCCCGAAGCACCGAGGCTTGGGATTCCAAAGAAGCCGCGGAACCTAGTACCTGGCTTGCTGCTGTGCCGGTGGCTTGGCTGGCTTCACGAACCTGAGAGATGCTACCGGATACTTCGTCGGTCGAACGGGCAGCTAAATCAATGCTTCGGGCCAAGTCCTGGCCGGCGACCGATTGCTGATCGACCGCGCTGGCGATGGAGATGGCAGTCGTTTCGAGCTGTTTTACCTGGTCGCCGATCGATCTCAGGGCATTTACGCTGGCGCCCGTTGAATCCTGCATGGAACGGATCTGTTCGGCAACTTCCTCGGTAGCCCTGCTGGTCTGCGCTGCCAGCTCCTTGACTTCGCTCGCGACAACGGCAAACCCGCGTCCCGCTTCACCGCCACGCGCGGCTTCAATACTGGCGTTGAGTGCCAAGAGATTGGTGCGTTTCGCAATTGACTGGATGAGCTCGACAATTTGCCCAACCTGATCTGCAGAAGACGCAAGGGCGGAGATCGTGCCATCGGCCTGTTCGGCATCATCCGACGCCTTTCGCGCCAGTTCGGCCGAATGGGATGCCTGCCGACTGATCTCGCCGATCGACATAGCGAATTCGTCCGACGCGGCAGCTGCTGCCGTTACACCGCCAGACGCGCGCTCCATGGAGTAAACGACGGTCTCGCTTTGGTGCTGCGCTTGCTCAGCTGCGCTGGCCATCGCCGAAGCCGTCGTATTGAGCTGGGATGAGGCCGACGCGACACCATTAACGACTTCGCCAACCGTCGCTTCAAACTGCATTGCCAGACGCTGAAGGGCCTGACCACGCTCGGCCTGCAGTTCTTGCTTTTCGGCAGCCATTTTTTCGAAGCGAAAGGCGCTTCGAAGAAACACGTGGAGTGAGCGAGCCAGGCCGCCGAGTTCATCGCGCCGCCCAAGGCCTGGGATTTCAATCGTCTTGTCGCCCGTTGCAAGCCGTTCCGAAGCATCGGTAAGTTGGCTTACTGTTCCGGAGATATCGCGTGCAATGAAGCGCGTGGTTGCGATAATCAGGAACACGCCGATAGCGGCCACTGCGAGAAAGGTGACGAGAAGCCAAATTATGGTTGTATCGCCTTCGGCTTCACTGACCTGCGAAGAATTGAACAGATCCGTTTTCAGCTGGCGGGCCTCCGAAGCAAACTCTCGGCTTGTTTCGAAAGAAACTTGAGCGAGGGCGGCACGGCTCTCGAACTGAGTTTCGGCAGCCTGCCGTGTCAGGTCAGCTAACAAGCCGTCCAAACCTGAGCGCAAACGCTCGATGCGTTCGATACTTTCCGGAGCGACCTGGCGAGCGTTGGTTTCGATCGAGTTGAGATCCCGGCGTACCTCTTTGAGGCTTGCCTCGGCGCTGGCCAGCGCTTGGTTATCGCCCGAATTGACGAACCTGTAGGTGTCGAGAAGCGCTGCGTTGGAATCAGCCTGTAACTCGGTAGACAAAATGAGCATCTCGGAAATCTGCATCCGCTCTTCGCGAAGCTGGTATGCGATCCACCCGCCGATGACCGTGGAAAGCAGGCAAAGGGCGACTGCTCCAATGTTTGCCATGGAAACGAGGCTCAGCTTGCTGCCAATGGTCAGATCGGCAAACTTGCCTCGCAAACCTTCGCTTCCGGAACCGACGTCCGCTAAAATGGCCCGGTCTTCAGCGATCTCATCCGAATAGTATTTGTTGTCATCGATTTCAGCGGTTGTGAAATCGCCCGTCATTGCATTCATGCTGCCTTGACCCCTTGGTCGCCATCAATCCCGGACATTGCGTCTTCGATCGTCATGCCGAGATGTTGTTGGATTTCTTGAGCGGGCATGGCTCTGAAATAGAGCCAACCCTGTATTTGGTCACAGCCAGCGGCGCGCACCATGTCAGCCTGTTCGCGCGTTTCTACACCTTCGGCGGTCACGGACATATTCATCGCCTGGGCCATGGTGATGCTCGAAAGCATCATCGCCCGACTGGATTCATCTTCGCTTGCCTGCATGACCAGGCTGCGATCGATCTTGAGCTTCTCGAAGCGGAACTGCCGCAGAAAGCCAATGGAGGCATAACCGGTCCCGAAATCATCCAGGGCTACCCGCACCCCAAAGCCGCGGATCAGGTTCAAACTGCGTTCGGCCACAATGGGGTCGAGCACCAGACAGGTCTCGGTGATTTCCAGCTCGAGGCGCTCGGGATCAAAACCGGTCTCTTCCAAGATGTGACCCAGCTGGATCGGAAATTCTGGGTTGCGTAGCTGGGCAGCGGAAATGTTCACCGAAAGCGTAACGCCGTCCCACTCAAGTGCATCACAGCACGCTTGTCGGAGTACCCACAGACCAATCGGATTTATAAGGCCTGATTCTTCAGCGACTGGAATGAACGTGGTCGGTCCGACGATCTGTCCGTCCGGTCGCTCCCAACGCATTAGGCTTTCAACAGCAACGATCTTGCGCGTCTCCGCATCGACCAACGGCTGATAGTGCATGCGGAATTGGTTCATCGTCAGAGCCTGGCGCAATTCCTCGTCCAGCTTCTTGATTTGTTCGCGGCTGCGATCAAAGGCTTCGTTGAACCAAGTGCACCGCATCTTCCCGCCACGTTTCGATGCATACATCGCCACGTCTGCACGCCGTAACATTTCGGAGGATGTGAGCTGCTGCCCCGGAGCATTGCGCGAGAGGCCGATGCTAGCACCAAGACTCAGGCGCCGCTCTTCGATCTTTATTGATTTCGCCAGGCGTTCGATAATCCGGCGGCAATGACCTTCGAGCAGCGTTCCCGCCAGATCACCAGTCATCAGAATAGCGAACTCATCACCTCCGAGACGGTAAAGGCGCGCGTCACTATCGCAGATATCTCCGATGATCTTGCTGACAGCACGCAGCGTAGCATCGCCAAGCTCATGGCCATAATGATCATTGATGGTCTTGAAACCATCGAGGTCGACAATTCCTAGAGCCACTTCATGCTGATCTGACATGATGACAGAGATGTCGCGATGAAGCGCGCGGCGATTGGGGAGCAAGGTAAGTGTGTCGCTGTTGGAAAGGCGCTCGATCTTTCGAACGTGCCTGACCCCCATGATTGCAAAGCCGCCGATGCTGGAAATTAGAGCGACGAACCCGCCGCCGAGTACCGCACGTACTGATGCGATGCCCAGATAAGGCCCGAGAAGCACCATGGCAGCAGTCACGCTAGCAATCCCGGCCAGAGCGGCGAGGGGCGCGAAAATCATCATTCGCGTGCCCTGCTCTGCTATGTCGGTGTTTGACCGCACGCGAATTCCCCTGGAAAAATCTGCTCTCGTTATCCTCTTCGGATAGCGCGGATTCGCTAATTAACGGTAAACTTCAAATTTACCTTCGATTGGTCGCAAATCCGTACATTCTGTGGCTTTGCGACGCTCATGTGTCAGGCATTTGCTGCCCAGGCAGACGGCCCTGAAAGAACGGCGCCAACTGAGCTTTCGATTGAGCTCCGAGTATAAATTGCGGAGCCACAGCTTGCGGGCTCGAACTTGTCCGTTTGTCCCACCACGGTCTCGCCGGCACCGAGCATGAGGAAGCCGTCGGGGGCAATTCCGCTGGCGAGCCGGTCGAATGCCGAACGCCTCGTGTCGGGATCAAAATAGAGCAGGCAATTGCGGCAAAGCACCAAGTCGAAACGGCCTGGAGGAGGAGGGAAATCCAAGATATTTCGCTGCTCGAAGCGTGTCATGTCCATCACACGATCAGCAACCTTCCAACCTCTCGGCGTTTCGGAAAAAAAGTTTAACATCTGTGCGACCGAGATGCCGCGCTGGATTTCGAACTGGGAGTAGGTCCCGGACCGTGCTTGCTCAATCGCTTTGCCAGAGACGTCGGTGCCGAGAATTTCGATGTTCCAATCAGCCCAGCGTCCCGGCTGCTCGCAGAAAGTCATCGCGAGGCTGAGTACTTCCTGCCCCGTGCTGCAGCCAGCGGACCATATTGTTAATTTACGCGAACCGGCACGCTTCTTTGCCAGCTCAGGTAGAACGACATTGGCAAGTGTTGTGAAATAGGCGTGATCGCGAAAGAAATACGTTTCGTTGTTTAGCAGTGCTTCGACCACGCGAGTGGCAAGTTGGTGTTCGCCAGGCCTTTCCAGCAAACAAGCAAGCTGATCGACATTTTCGATACCGCATTCGCGGAACAGACCGGACAGAGCTGTGGAAATACGCCAGCGACGGCTTTCCGACAGGGTCTGACCCGTACGTGAGTTCAGCAAGTCGGCGATGATCACGTGAGAAGCGTCTTCTAACGCCATGCGTCTGCTCCAGCGTTAGAGAGAATTTTGTCGGCGAGTTCTGCCGGCGGAAGAATGGCAGATGCCAGCCCGCTTTCCGTGACGGAACGAGGCATACCCCATACCGCGCAGCTTTCGGCATTTTGGGCATAGATGGTGCCGCCCGCTTTGATGATAGCATGGGCGCCGTCGGTTCCATCACGACCCATGCCAGATAGGAGGATGCCTGCTACCTTTCCTTCACAGGCTTCGGCCAAGGTTTCGAACATTGGATCGACCGACGGAGTGCACCCGCTTTTTACGGCGTTGAAAGCGAGGCCGGTGACCAGCTGAGTTCCCTTGCGACGGACCACCATGTGACCATGCCCAGGCGCAATGACGATCGTCCCGCGCCGTATCTCCACCTCTTCGTCGGCAAGCACAGCGCGCCGTCCGGAAGCTGCCTCCATCTGCTTGGCGAAAACAGGGATGAAGCTTCCTGGGAGGTGTTGGGTGATTAGGATCGGAAGATCGAAATTCGCAGGAATCTGGCGCAGAAACAAATTCAGGGCATGTATGCCGCCGGTCGACGCACCTATTGCGAGGAGCTGTGGTTTCTTGCCGATGCGTCGCTCGGTCCATTTTGAAGACGGGCGAAGCGGTTGTTCGTAAGGTGCAAGACCCTTCAGCGCGCGTATCTTGCCGAGTAGTTGGCTGCGGTAATCGTCGTTGAAACCGCCTGGCTGCGGCTTGAGCATGGTGTCGGCCGCACCCATACGCAACGCCTGTACGGTGTGCTCCGCACCGGCTGCCGTGAGCGAAGAAATTACAAGCACTTTCGTGCGTGGTGATGTCTTCAGGAGTTTCGGGAGAGCTTCGATGCCTCCCATGCCAGGCATCTCAAGGTCGAGAAGAATTACGTCTACCTGATGGCGGCGCAATTCATCCAGACCACGCTCGGCAGTACTGGCGCTTGCGACAATCGTCATGTCGCTTTCTCGCTCGATCATACGCGAGAAAACCGTTCGCACGGTCAGCGAGTCATCAATCAGCATAACTCTGACCGATCCGCCGGATGGCGCTTTGCCAGAGGTTAGCTTGTTCTCAGGTTGTAACGTGATCGCCACCGCTGATCTTCTTTATGATCAGACCATACCGACAAGTTGGAGCTTGATTTGCAAGGTCTCGTGATCGAACGGCTTCATTACGTATTCGTCTGCTCCGGCACTGATCGCCTCACGAATGTGGGCAACGTCGTTTTCAGTTGTGCAGAAAACGACCTTCGGCTTGTCGCCGCCTTCATGCTTGCGGAGCTGATGAATGAACTCGATGCCTGTCATGACCGGCATGTTCCAGTCGAGCAGCACGACATCGGGCATGCTTTCAAGACATTTGTTGAGGCCTTCCTGGCCATTTTCCGCTTCATCTACGGAGAAGCCGAGTGTTTCCAGGATGTGGCGCGACACTTTCCTGATCACGCGCGAGTCGTCGACGATAAGACAGGTTTTCATTTCAGTGATTCCCTAATTTGCCTAGCCTTCTTAATGTTAGGCGGTAACCAATCGCTTAAGCTGCTTCTTGAAGAGGTCCGGATACCAGTTGGTTGATTTCGACGAGCAATGTCGGCCCGCCATCGGTTTCAACCATACCCGTGGACGCTCGCTGCCAGTTTTCGCCAAACCCCCCAGGTACCGCCACGGGATCGCTAGTGGCTTCACCGACATCGTGGGCATTGTCGACGAGAAGAGCGTAAAGGTGGCCATCGACTTCCACGACCGCGGCGCGACGATCTTCGGATTGGCTGGGTGTTTCGAGCCCAAGTGCCAGCGAGCAATCGATCACGGTCAACGCCTGGCTACGCAGCGCGGTCAAGCCGAGAATGAAATCCGGCGTTCCTGGAATCGGAGTGATGTTTTCGATTTCTATCACCGACTGCACATGACTGGCGCTGATCGCGGCGCGCCGTCCCGCAATAGTGCACATGAGTAGTAGTTCGTTCATGCGGCCCTCCCCGTCCGGATGCGTTTAAGTGCTGCGAGAAGGGCGTCCCGGTCATAGCGATAAATTGTGTCGTCACCGGCATCGTCTGGGTCGGGGCGTAGGCGGATTATCTGTCGGGCTACACCTACTGGGCTTTCCATCTCTTCAGCCAAGGCAATGGCAAGGTCGGCTTCTACATCTTCATCTTCAGCTGCGATCCGATACCCTGCAGCTGCAACTAGCGGTTCGAGAATGGTCTTCGCCCATTCGCTGTGAGTTGGAATTCGGCACGTAAGAGCCTGATCGATTTTCCGCGTAGCACGATACCGCGAGAACACGGCGTGGCCATCGAGAAGAGGAATGGGTTTGCCACCAATGAGGGTTACGCCTTCGATGGCTGTATCAGCTTCACTCGGCACCACATCTTCAGTGACATCCGCCGCATCGAGCACTTCTTGCACAGCGTATACGAGTTCGTTCTCTGCATCTGACAGGCGCAGCAAACGAATTCTGCCATCCGGAAGTGGTCCGACATCATGTCCGGCCAGAGTAAAGATTTCGCCTTCGATAACCGCCTGCGCACGTTCGCCCTCGATATCGATTGCTTCGCGGGAAATCGTCTCGATCCGCCGCACGAGTTCGAGACGAACTGCGCGATGACGCCCATCGAGGCCAGCAAACAACATTACCGGGACCGCCTTTGAAACCCGTTCCCGGCTCTCACGTTCAATTTCGGTCGGCTTCGAGCGGACACCGCCTACCATGCCGCGGAGTTGGGCGATGGAGGGAAGGTCCATAAGCATCATCGGTCGACCGTCATCGAGCAGGGTGGTGCCGGCGTACAGACGAGTATCCATGATGGCCGGTGCAATCGGTTTCACCACTACATCTTCGTGATCGAAGACACGGTCCACGGCGAGAGCGAATACATCTTCGCTTGCTAGGCGCACCATCACCAAGGTCTTGTCTTCCCATCGGCAAACGGCCCCATCCTCACAGCCCAGAACTTCAGCGAGCGACAGACAGGGGACCCGCTTGTCACGGAAGGTCACAAGATGGCGATCACCGGCCTGCGCAAATTCGACGTGCGACGAACTGCCGAAGACGATTTCTTCGACATAACTGCGCGGAAGAGCGTAGCGCTGGTCGCCAGACCCCACCGTGAGCGCAGCGATGATCGAGAGGGTCAGCGGAAGTTGCAAATGGAAGCTCGTACCTTCGCCTGCCTTGCTGGCAACCTCGATCGATCCTCCAACACGTTCGATATTGGCGCGCACCACATCCATTCCCACGCCGCGGCCGGAAACGGAACTGACTGCCTCAGCAGTCGAGAGGCCCGGTTCGAAAATGAGGTTCTGTTTCTGGTTGTCCGACATCTTGTCGATTTCGGACTTCGAATACAGGCCATTCGCAACCGCTTTGGCACACAGCTTTTCTAGATTTATGCCGCCACCATCGTCGGTGATCACCAGACTGATCTGATTGCCAGATTGCCGTGCAGCGAACTTCAAAAGCCCGATCTCGCGCTTGTCGTTCTTCAAGCGTGCGGCAGGCGTTTCAATTCCATGATCGATCGCGTTGCGAATGATATGGGTAAGGGGGTCGCGCACCATCTCGATCATTTCGCGATCGAGTTCGACTTCACCTCCCTCAAAGTCGACCATGACTTGCTTGCCCAACTCGTTGGACAAATCACGGACGAGCCGGGGCAAAGAAGAAAAAAGGTGCTCGAGGCGCTGCATGCGCATACGCGTAATAGAGGTACGTACGTCTGCGAGAATGGCCGACAAACGCTCGAACGGACCGTCAATTGTAGGTTGCTCCCCTGCTTCGCGCAGACGGCGAGCAAGATCGTTTCTTGCCAGCACCATATCCGACACGCCCTTCATCACCTCGTCGAGCAGATCCACGGGTAAGCGGATCGACCGCTGCACCCCTTGGCGCGGAGCTTTTTGCGTGACCTTTTCATCCTCGGGCACGCTAGCGACCTCGGTTTCCTCGACTAACTCGAGATCGCTCTGAACTTCGAGCTCTGACCGTTGATCGAGTGCGGAGATGAGGTCCTCGTCACCGCCTTCACCGAGTTCTTCACCAGCTTCTATCGAATCGGTCATTTCTGAAATTCGGTCGATGATTGCCAGCACTGCGGTGACCAGTGCGCTATCCGGCTCACGCCGTCCGGCACGGCATTCGGCAAGTGCATCTTCGGCAGCGTGACTGAGCTTCTCCAGCCGGGGAAAGTCGAAAAAACCGCAGTTTCCCTTCACGGTGTGTACGAAGCGAAAGATCGTATCGATGCGCGCCTTATCTGAAGGGTCAGCTTCCCAGGCGACCAGTTCGCTGCCGCTCTGCTCCAGCATTTCACGGGTTTCGGCCACGAAATCGGCCAGCAGTTCATCCATCGGTCTCGGACCCCCAGTTCTCGATAGGACCCGCTATGCACGAGGATGGTTAACGTTTCGTTTGGTCTGTGGAACTCGATTGAGGCTTGTCGCGAAGGACAAGCCAGACGACCAGCGATGCCAAGGCGCCGCCCACGACATTTGCGACTAATTCCGCTGCATAGATCGAATCCGAACCCCAGCTCGAACGAAGTACCCATCCGAAGGGAAGCATAACGAGGAACACGCGAGCAGCACTCTGCGCCAAAGCATAAGGTGCACGATCAACAGCATTGAGTGCGCCATTGCCAACAATGAGCAAGCCGTAGCCGGCATACCCCCATACAGAGATTGCGAGGTATCGGGAGAATTCTTCGATCACTTCCGCGTCTTCCGTAAAGAAATCGGCAAACCAGTCGCCGAAAGCAAACAGCACGATTGCTGTCGCCAATCCGTAGACAATGCAGAATAGCCCCGCCCAGTACATTGCGCGCCTCGCGCGGTCCGGCCGATCGGCACCCCAGTTCTGGCCGATGATCGCCCCAATCGAACCGGAAAGACCCAGTAGAGGTACGACAGCGAAGCTCTGCAATCGACCGGCAGCACCGAAACCTGCAACGGCGGCTTCTCCTTGGCTTGCAAGCAGCGCGGTTAAAACGGAGAGACCGATCGGATTGATAGCATTTGAGAAGGCCGCAGGCCCGGCGACGCGAAGGATTGCTCGACTGGAGTCAGCGATATTACATCCACGGATCTTTGACGGAGCGATCGCTAACTGTGTTCTGCGGATGAAGAAGAGCGCCATGATACAGGCAAGCCCGTACCCAATGATGGAGGCATACGCGGCCCCGGCCACGCCAAATCCTTCAAAGCCAAGCGCGCCGGTAATAAGGATCGGATCAAGGATCCAGTTTGCTACGGAATAGGTGATGGAAACTGCTGAAACACGTCGTGCCTCGCCTTGGCCCCTCAATACCCCGCCAAGGCTCATCTGCAGCAACAGCACAGGCATTCCAAGCGCGTAAGGGCGCATATAAGCATTGATAAGGGGGAGCAGCGCGTCGCTCGCCTGCATTAATCGAAACAGGGGATCCAACAACAGATAGAGTGCGGCACCAAGAACGACAGCAGCGACGAGAGCGAAGATAACGCCAAAATTGGCGCGGCGTTCGGCGCGCGCTACATCACCTTCGCCTAACGCGCGGGCGATAACGGAATTTATTCCCACCATCACGCCCACACCAAGGCTCGTTAGCGCCATGGTGATTGGGAAAATGAAGCTGACAGCAGCGAGTTCGGCCGCGCCAAGTTGGCCAATGAAATAGGCGTCAATGAGGCCCACCGACATGATAGCGGCGACGCCTACAATCATGGGCAGGGTCTGAGTAACGAGATGGCCGCGAATGCTCCCGCGGGTAAGTTTGGCCGTCTCGCTCATTGAAGAAGCGCGCTAGCGGGGCAGGGCGCGCTTGGGAAGCGCCGATTTCCTGCTTGCCGCTTGAAGGGATGCGCCGCTCTGTGCGATAGAGGTTGCAAAGAAAAACGTAGGAGAGAGCGCCGTGGCAACTCAGATGAAGCCGAAATTCGAATGCAGCGAAGAGGAATGGAAGGCCCGTCAGGATCTGGCTGCCTGCTACCGCATTTTTGACCATCTCGGCTGGGGGGAGAGCATCTACAACCACATCTCGGTGGCTGTACCCGGGGAGAAGGACACTTTCCTCATCAACCCTTTCGGTCTTCTTTATGACGAAGTGACCGCTTCGAATCTGGTGAAGATCGATGTGGAAGGCAACAACGTCGGCCCTTCGCAATACATGGTCAACAAGGCCGGCTTCACGCAGCACGCACACTTTCACAAGAACCTTGGCGAGCGCGCTAATGCAATTTGCCATGTGCACACGACAGCTGCGATGGCGGTATGCAGCCATAAGGACGGACTGCTGCCGACCAACTTCTATGCCTGTAACTTCCAAGGCCAGATTGGCTATCACGATTTCGAAGGCGTAACGGTCCGCCCAGAAGAAGGGGACCGTCTGGTCGACAATTTGGGCAAACATTCGATCCTGATGTTACGCAATCACGGACCAGTGGTGATGGACAAGACCATTCCCGGAATGTTCGTTAAGATGTGGGCACTTCAGCGCGCATGCGAGATACAGGTCGCCACTCTCAGTCAGGGCGAGCCGAACATCGTCAAACAGGATGTCGTAGACATTCATCAGAGAGATCTGTCGACTATGCAGACCCAGGGAGGGGCAGGGCTGTTCGACTTTGAGGCTTGGAAGCGTCGCGTCTCGAAAATTGACGATAGCTGGAAGAACTGAGGCCTCTCGACAATTCAACCTTTTCAAGCGAAAGCCCCGCCATGTCTCGCATGACGGTGAATGATCGACCCATCGAATTTCTCATGAATGATGAGACGCCCTTGCTTTGGGCGTTGCGTGATGCGGCTAACCTTACCGGGACGAAATATGGGTGTGGCAACGGCGATTGCGGGTCCTGTATAGTTCATATCGATGGTGAGGCCTTGAGGAGCTGCCTTGTAACTATCGCTGAAGCCGAAGGGCGCTTCGTAAAGACCATCGAGGGGCTTTCAGGGGATCGTACGCATCCTGTGCAACAAGCTATGGTTGCAGAACAGGCTATCCAGTGCGGCTTCTGTACACCAGGCATCGTGATGGCTGCGGCAGCTTTGATCGACAAAAACCCTGGAGCTACAGAAAGCGAAATACGCGAGGCGATCCCCAATATCTGTCGCTGCGGTGTCTACCCGCGCTTGGTTCGAGCAATTCAGCGCGCCGGCCGGGTTGCACTTCGCCAGGAGCGTATCAGCGCCGCGCCTGCCCCTGGCATTAGCGCGGAAGATGCGAGGAGCGAAGTGCCCGCACTGACTCCTCCGGATGAACCCTCATCACGTGATTGATCGGGATAAGCGGCTAATATTTTAGAGCGGCTGTTCGGCAAATGGGAGCACTTTTGAAGTATCATGCCGATAACCGGATTAAAGGGCGAAGCAGTAAATTAGTGTGGCCTCAAAAGGAGAAATGCAAGTGAAGGCGACAATCTGGCACAACCCCAAATGCGGAACCTCGCGGAAGACCCTCGCTATCCTTGAGAACTTTTCGAATGTTGAAGTGGAGGTTATCGAATATCTGAAGCAGCCGCCAACGGCCCAAAAGCTTGAGCAACTCTACAGAGATGCGGGGATTACCCCTAACGAAGGGCTTCGCTTGCGCGGGACGGACGCCGAGGAGCGCGGCTTGAAAGATGCTGATGCCGCGAATGTGCTAGAAGCCATGGCGGCCGACCCGATCCTTATCGAGCGGCCAATTGTGGAAACGGAGAAAGGTGTTCGTCTCTGCCGGCCGCAGGACACGGTGCTGGAAATTCTCTAACTTTTCGAACCGGTCAGCGTCTTGTCGCGTTGCAAGGCGCGCCAGCCGTAAGCGAAGACCATCAGGCAAAGCGCAGCCGTCAGACCGAACCCCAGCCAGTCTGAATGGCCGTATAGCCACACCCCAAGTGCCGGCGCGTAAATGAAACTGGCGCCGGCAACCGACGCGGTAATACCTGAAGCTTGGCCCTGTTCGTTGCGGGTTACGGCGAGGGAGGTGCCGGCGGTGAAGCCAGGCCGAAATAATCCGAAGCCAAGCGAAGCAATCGCATAGGCGAGAGCAATCGAATGCAGGTCGTTAGCCACCGATAGATAGACAACGCCAGCGGCCGCGACAGCAATACCAGAAAGTGTGGCCGTCCTCGGGCCCATGTCGAGCCGCGGTATCAGGGCCCATTGGGCAAGAAGTGTGGCAATAGCCCCGCTCATCAGCACCAAACCAACCGGCCCGGTTCCTTGTGCAGGGGTCTCGCGTAAACCTAGGCGATCGAGCACCAGAAACCCGATGATGCCCAGCACCATGGCCTGCGCATGCCCCCCGAGCAAACCGACAGTGACCCATGGACGAAGGCGCGGTTCGAACCAGCGTAGTTTGTGGGGCTCAATTAAGTCTTCGCCGTCCTCTTCATCTTCCTCGAGAAATTCAGAGGTCGACCCGCCGGCATACGGTGCGTCGTAGCTTTGGCCGCGAGCAGGAAATTGAGGTTCGTCATTGGGAAGACGGAGCCGCAAGGCAAACAGGGTCGCCAAGCCTATCACCGCGAAGATGATGAATGGACCGGTGAGACCCAGGAAGGGTAGAACCATGAGTGGTGCCAGCGCGGGACCGATTACGGTACCAAGGCCGAAACTGGACGCTATCAATGACAGCGCTTGGGTTCGTTCGGCGCGGGGAGTGCGGCTAGCCACGTAGGCTTGCACGGCCGGAGGTGCCGCACTTCCAAAACCGCCATAGAGACTGCGGGCAATGGCAAAGGCAATCAGCGCCGCTGTGCCACCGAGAAATCCCTTCAACCCCAACCATAGTGAAAAGCCACAAAGGATCATTGACGATACGAACCCGATCAGACCGAGCGCCATCATCGCCTTGCGGCCGCGCCTGTCAGAACGCTGCGCCCACAGGGGCGCGCAGATGACCCACAAGAGAGCAGACCAGCTGTAGGCAAGACTGATCCAGACATCGTCTATGCGCAGCGCAGTCCCGATCGAGGGCATGACCGACTGCATCGCTGTATTGCCTGCAGCTGTGGTCAACATCACGGCGAAGAGCAACGCCATTCGTTCACGCGAGATGCTCGGTGGACGGATTGCGGGCTCAGGCGAAGCGGCAGTTCTGGGATTGGCGTCGGCCATGAAGAAGTCGCTAGGCCGGCGTAGCGGCGCTTGCAATGCTTTCGCGGCGCTGCCAAACCGCGCGCTTGAACTGGGAATACCAAAGGGATTTTACTTGAGCGGACAACAAGGTACCGGCGCGATCGAACGCCGTAGCGTCAAACAGAAAGCTGCGCGCCTGTTCGGTCAATGGGGTGTTTTCTTCAAGGGTTTCCTTGAACATCCCAAGATGGTCGGCTCGATCATTCCTTCGTCACGTTTCACCATCAACAAGATGCTGGCTCCCGTAAAATGGGATGAGTGCAAGGTATTCGTCGAATATGGTCCCGGCGTAGGCACCTTTTGCCAACCCGTTCTTGACCGGCTTCCACGGGATGGACAGCTAATCGTGATCGACACCAATCCGCTCTATATAGATTACCTCAAAAAGCATTTCCGAGACAGCCGCTTTTCGGCTGTACTCGGCTCGGCAGCTGACGTTGAAGACATTGTGCGGGCTCATGGTCACGAGCACGCGGACTATGTGCTTTCAGGCCTGCCTTTCTCTACTCTGCCGAAAGGCGTCGGGCCGGCGATTGCGGCTGCAACCTATCGCGTTATCCGGCCCGGCGGGGCGTTCCTTGTTTATCAGTTTTCGGCGAAAGCACGAGACTTCATGACCCCACATTTCGAACGGATCGACAGTGGGTTTGAGCCGCTCAACGTTCTGCCCTGCCAACTCTTCTGGGGATGGAAGAAGCCGGCTAGTTAGCCGGTCGTTCTGTTACTCTCGTCTGTATGTCGCTCGTGGAGGCGGGTCAGCTGGGCATGGACGGATGCAAGAACGCAAGCGAAAAGTAAGGCCGCCAACGTATTCATAAACGCTCCGTTGAATGCCTCTCCGAAAAGCTGAGCCTCCGCACCGCCCAAAGCAAAGATGAGCGAAATTAGCATCGAGATGATCGTCGAAATCACTAGATAGGCGATGAAAAGCAGGAAATAGAAGAAGAAAATTCTAAGGGAGTTGCCCTTGGTCAGTCTCCAGGCTCGCCGGAGCGAGCGGGTTGGACTCAATTCTCCGTCTATGGCGATGACCGGCGAAACTATGGACAGCTTCGTGAACAGATAAATTCCGCCAACAAATGCGAGAATACCGCCGATCACGGCAAGAGCGCTCAGGCCGATTGCGACCGGTACGCTAATTAACAGGATTATCAGTAAGCTAATGGCGAAGCCGGCCAGGATCGATGCTGCCAAATAGGTCCAGACAGATCTGGCACCGATCTTCAGCGCTTCTGCGACAGTGGGTTTGGCCCGCCTGCGTAATAACGCCAGCATGGCAAGCAGGCCGACGCTTTGGAGTATGAACAGGAGTAAGAGCGCCCACCAGTAACCAGAAAGAAGCTCGTTCATTCTGGCCTCCATAGCCGCCGATGACGTATCGATTTGGCCGGAAGACAATTCGGCCAGTCCTGGTATCCAGAGGACAGCGGCAAAATAGGGCAAAAAGTAGAAAACGCCTGCAATCACGGCAAGCAGGCCCAGACTGCCGCGCAGCAAGCGCGTAGTGTCCTTCCACGCCGTATCCAGATCGAATTTCATAGTGCCTCCCGTTTGGTTGCCTCTTGATAAGCGTGAAGACAATCGCCACGCAATCGCCGATGTCTCTCCAACTCCCCGAAAATATCGAATGGCGTGAAGAAAAGGGACAGCTGCCCTATCGCGCTGCGCTCGAAACGATGGTTTCACGCAATGAAGCAATTGCCTCCGGTGACAAGCGCGAGATGATCTGGCTGCTGGAGCACCCCCCGGTTTATACCGCAGGTACCAGCGCTGATGGCGCGGAATTGCTCGACCCGCGTTTCGAAGTGGTCGAGGCCGGACGTGGTGGACGCTATACATATCACGGCCCTGGCCAGCGGATCGGTTATCTAATGCTGGATCTGAAAAAGCGTGGTCGTGATGTCCGCTGCTTTGTGCATTCTGTCGAAGGCTGGGTAATCGCGACCCTTGGTGATCTGGGTGTCGATTGTTGGCGTGCGGATGGAAGAATAGGGATCTGGACTCGCGATATTGACGGTCGCGAAGCCAAGATCGGCGCTATCGGTGTCCGGGTACGACGCTGGGTTACCATGCACGGTTTTTCCGTGAACATTTCGCCGGACCTTAGCCATTTTTCCGGAATAGTTCCTTGCGGGATCGATGAATTCGGCGTGACCAGCCTTGGAAAGCTAGGTCTCGACATTGACGCGGAAGATTTCGATAAGGCGCTCAAGAACCGCGCGAGCGATTTTCTCTCTGCGCTAGAAGGAAAGGCCTGCTCGCTGCCGTGATACGTGCTTCCCTAATCATTATTTCCTGCCTTGCGCTTGCAGCGTGCGGTGACAGTTCGGCCCCCGTGGCCGAGCAGGATGACGACGCAACCGCGCGAGGAGAGGTCCTTGGTGGGACCATCAGCGATGACATGCTTCCGCTCGATACGTTGCAGTCTAAATCTCCGCCCCTCGAACAAGCAGAAGATCAGAGCGATGATTCTGCTGCAACCGGCAACGCACAGGTAGCTACATCGCCCGGTGATGCAGCCGAAGTAGTCGCTACGGAAGTAGAAACCTCGGATGGCTCTGCTTCCGATCCCGACCTCAATTAGTTCTGCAACCGCCTAATCGTTGCAAATCATTAGATAACAGCGAGCGCATGTTGGATGTACCGCGTATGCGCTCGCTGATCTTGCTGCCGGTGGCTCAAACCGATGTCTTGTCTGCTTCTGCGAGCGTGGGGTAATCAATGTAGCCTTCAGGTCCGGGCATGTACCAGCTCTGCGGCACATTCACATTCGGCGCGATCTGGCTTCCCTCTCGAAAACGGTCGGGAAGGTCAGGGTTGGAAATGAAATCACGCCCCCAGCTTACCGCATCGCAATGCCCCGCCTCGATGTCTGCAACAGCTTGCTCCGGCGAATAATCGCTATTGAGCACTAGAGGCCCAGAATAAATTGAACGGATCAACGGGCTCTGCTTGGGAACCTCAGTAGAGCCGAACGTCCCCTCCGGTCCAGGTTCGCGAAGCTCCAGGAAGGCGAGACCTAGTTCTTCGACGACTTTTGCGGCAGCTCCAAAGGTTGCGGCAGGATCGGAGTCATCGCAGCCTTGGGTTTCTCCATTCGGCGAAAGCCGGACACCCACCCGGTCCGCACCCCAGACATCGATAAGAGCGGTCAATACCTCTCGCAGGAACCGGGTGCGATTTTCGACGCTACCGCCATATTCGTCCTCACGCAGGTTAGTGCTATCCCGCAGAAACTGGTCGACTAGATAGCCATTCGCTCCGTGCAATTGCACACCATCGAAGCCGGCTTCTTTCGCATTCTCCGCCGCCTTACGATAGTCTTCCACCACGCGAGCGATTTCCTCCTTCGAGAGTTCGCGCGCCGGCTCGTAATCCTTACGACCATCGAAAGTGTGAGCGTGTCCGGGAGCCCTTGTTGCGCTTGCCGATACGGGTGCATTGCCGCTCAGGAAATCGGGATGTACCAGTCGGCCCATATGCCACATCTGGAGAACAATCTTCCCACCCTCTTCGTGCACCCCATCCGTAACCAGTTTCCAGCCTTCGATTTGCTCTTCACTCCAGATACCTGGCGCGGCGGGCCATCCGAGGCCTTCGACGCTAATACCTGTCGCTTCCGAAATGATGAGACCAGCACCTGCACGCTGACGATAATAGGTGGCCATCATTTCATTCGGGATCGAACCTGGCTGGGTGGAGCGGGCGCGAGTTAGGGGAGCCATGAAAATGCGGTTGCGGGTTTCAACAGCGCCTAGGGTGAGGGGGTCGAACAATTTGTCATGCATAGCGGCTTAGTCCTTTTTGGCTGGCCTTGTATGGAAGGGGAGCTAGGGGGCGTGAATGAGCGAAACAAGCAGCCCTACGGACAACAATGGCTTTCAGGCCAGTGCATGGCACTTCACGGCATTGATTGCCGGCAATGTCGCGTTGGCGCTAGGGCCGTGGCTCGTGCGGCTTTCCGATACAGGCCCGATTTCTGCCGCGTTCTGGCGGCTGTTTCTGCCAATTCCGGTAATAGCTTTTCTTGCATGGCGTGGTCGGACTCCCGAACCTGCCGACCGCAAGCTTGCTATACTCGTTATTATTGCAGGCGTGTTTTTCGCCGCTGATCTGGCAAGCTGGCACATCGGTATCGAGCGCACTCGTCTCGGTAATGCGGTGCTTTTTGGGAATTCGGGCAGCGTAATCCTGATGGTTTGGGGGCTGGTTGCGCTGCGCCGAGCACCCTCATGGCGGGAAGCCGGCGGTGTTCTGGCAGCGCTCATTGGAGCAACAATTTTGTTGGGCCGGAGTCTTGAGATTTCGCCCGTTAACTTCGTTGGCGATCTGTTCTGTCTCTTTGCCGGGGTTTGCTACGCTTTCTACCTTCTCCCCGCGCAACGCGCCCGGGTTGCTTTAGGGCAATGGAGTGTGTTGCTGCTGATCTGTATCGCAGCGTCCCCCCTTCTACTTGCATTGGCAATTTCTGCGGGAGAACCCGTATGGCCAGGGGACGCGGGCTGGACTCCGGTGCTTCTGCTGGCTCTTAGTAGCCAAATTGTAGGCCAGGGCCTGCTGGTGTACTCGCTGAAGAATTTCTCGCCCTTGATTATTGGTATGGCTTTGCTGACGCAGCCCGCAGTAGCCGCCAGCGTGGGCTGGCTGGTTTTCCGCGAAATGCTGGTCCCGCTGGATATTCTTGGAATGGCGTTGGTTGCTGCAGCTCTGCTTCTCGCCAAGAGCACTCCGCAGCAAAGGGCCCCTAGCGCTCCATCCGAGTGACGAATTGCTGATATCGAGCTTCGACTTCGTGAAGTTCCGGGCCAACCAGATGTTCACGCGCCTGTTCTCTCAACAGGTCGCCTTGCAATTTCAACTCAGCCCGCCGGCTCTCGTCATTGAGGGTAGAGGCCGCATCGATGAGCGCGTCGAATGTTACGAGGGCCGCGATGCGGTTCGTGGCAACACTGCCGCGCATTGCGCCGAAGCCGCGCCGTACGAAATGGGAAAAATCGTCTTCGAGCAGGATGAGATGAGGATCCTCACCAGCTTCGGCAAAAGACCGGGTCAGTTTCCTCCGCGCTAGCTCTGCGGTAGCGGCGCCGAGCCAATGCACTGCGGTTACCGCCGTGAAGGGGTCATTGATGCCGGGAGAAAGCGCCCGCAACCCGATTTCTACCAGTTCGTCGATCAGAAACTGCATGTCCTGGCTGGGCGTTCGCATACTGCCCAGCGTGAATGCCGCGCGCACTTCGTCATCGGGACAGTCTTTGACGATATCCATGTCCGCCCAATACGCAATCGTTACGTCGGGATGCACGAAGTCACCTGTTCGCACCGCCAGTTTGAGCTTTCCGTTCTCTTTCGCGGCGAGCTTCTCGAGTTTTGCGAACCCGATGGCTTGGACGTATCCAGTACCATGCGAAACGATGGGTACGCCGTTCGGGGCTCCGCCCGTATTCTCCCCATCGTTGCCACCCGGAAACCGCTCTTCGATCTCTTCGAGAAGCCGGGCCCCGATACCCTTCAGAACCGTGTTGATGCGAATTGACGCGGGGATGTGGTTGAGAAAGTACACGAGTACAGCCACGCTCAGCAGCATCAGTGCGAATGCCACGAGCATCGACAACTGTGGCACGAAGCCCGGGAGGGACCCTGCGGCCATTGCATCCTGAAGGTCTGCTGGGGCTTCGTGTTCCGCGCGGACCGTGCGGAGGATCAGGATCGAATAGACAAAGGTGCCGATGAACGTCGCAAGGCTGAACTGGTTGCCTCGGTCTTCCATGAAATTCGTCAGGAGGCGTGGCCCATAGTTGCCGCTGGCGTAGGCTACGGCGGCGATGGTGATAGAGAACACGGTAGACGCAACGCCGATCATGGCGCTGGCTATCACCGAAAGCATGTTGCTGGCGCCATCCGGCCGGGCGGGTTCCAGCCAGCTGACGTCAGTCACAGAAGCCGCGTAGCCATTCCGATCCATCCACAAGGTGAGGGTCGCGAGAAGGAGAGCGGCGATGGAAAACAGAGCAGGAAGGAACCAGTAACTGGCATTAACATCAAGCCAGATTTTCTTGAGATAAGCGGTCATCCAGTCCCTGCCTCTTTCTTTAGTTCCGCCAGCCTTCGATCCAGGGTATCCCTGTCCATATCGATTTCGCAGCGAGCGCGTGCTTGCTGATGGAGTTCGCTAGCGTATTCGACAAGAAAGACCACCAGACCGGGCGCATGAGAGCAATGCAAGCGCACAAGTCGCTGGACGTTCCCGATTATCCGGATCGAAACGGAAGGGTAATCGGCCGCTGCCTGTCTCAGGGCGGCCAGCGGATCTTCGAAGAGACCGCGAAAGTCCTGGCCGGGCAGGGCGATGGACGGGTAATCCAGGCTGACGGGAACGTTGCCTTCGTCCACCCAGTTGCGGCAATGCCCGGATGCGACTTCCGTCAGCGCATCGACTGCCGCCAGTGCAGTGTAGAAATCGTTGACGGCGGGCGATAAGGCCCGTGCAGCGATCTCAACCAAGAGGCGTATCTGGAAAACCGCCCCTTGCGTATTACTGCGGAACTTGCCGATCGGAATAGCTCTCAGAACCGCCTTCGGATACTCACATTGGCTCTGGCAAGATATGAGCGTCTGCCCCTTCAACACATGCTGGCCCGGGGCTACCTCAAGCCGTGATTCACTGCCGCTGGCAAGCGCCTTGCTGAGCCGCTTGAGCTCCACCCCTTCGATATAGCCGTTACGCGGAGCTTTTACCGTGTCAGCCCAGTCTGTTTGAGTCTGAGGTACCTGCTGGAGCAGCACGACACTCTTTCGCCCGTCGGATGCAACAGCATCAATCGCTCTGTCGATGAACATGGTGCGGCCAAGATCGTGAGTGGCCACAGCAAGCATTACCGTGTTGATCATAAGCAGCAGTACTGTGGAGGCGAATGTGGCCAAAGGCGTATCGATAAGACCCGCATCAGCATCCATCGCATTCATCGTCAGCGTCGCGTGAATGAGCGTGAAACACAGGCCGGCTATGGAAATGCGGACCAATCGTTTCGCCAGCCAGCGATCGATCAGGCGCACGCCGAGATTGCCAGCAGCAATCGTCAGCACGATCAGCGAGATGGAAAAATAAAGGGTGAGAAATGCTGCGTCGATCCCGGCAATCAATGCCGCAGCATCACGTGCTGTCTCCGCGGTGGCGACAGGAGCAAGATCATGCTCCAAAATCCAAGCGGTCAAGCCATTTCGGTCCGCATGCAAACTGGCAGCGAAGACCAAGGGTGCCGCCAGCACAGCGCATAAAGCCAGGGACCAGTAATTGGCAGTAAGACGATGGACGAACCAGCCTAACAGGTCGTTTATAGGTTTTGGTCCAGTCAAAAAACGTGCCCCGTCCATTTCTATTCAGGAACACAACCGCTTAAACGCGATTTGGTTGCTACGCGCACAGCTTATGGGGGCCAGGACTGGGCAGTGTCGCTTCAATTGGGGCTAGTCCCCCTTTTTCGAAGGACAATCGCATGATTGCTGAACAAGCTGTGGGTCAGTTTGGTAGTATCGAGAATCTCGTTACCCTGACGACCGGACAATTCACCAGCGGATCCTTGATCCTGATGGTTAGCTACGGCGCGCATTTCGCGTTTATTCTCTTCTTTCTTGTGATGTCGTTGCAGCTTGCGCCGCGGTATCGCATCGTCCCTATCCTCTCTGCTGTCGTGATGGCATCGGCTGGGCTTAGCCTGCTTCGTGAATTCAACCTCTGGCAGACGAGTTATGAACTGGTCGGCAGCGTTTATCGCCCGCTTGCCGAGAACCAGAGTTTCACCAACGCCTTCCGGTACGGAAACTGGACGATCACAGTTCCTATCCTGCTGACGCAGCTTGCCATCGCATTCGGCATTGCTCGTCCCGATCTTCACAAGCGGGCGATCCGCATGATCGTGCCGGCCTTGTTGATGATCTGGACAGGTCTCTACGGTCAATTCGGTGAAACGGGTGACTGGTCTAGGCTCAACATTTGGGGCGTGATTTCGACGGTGTTCTTCGTATGGCTGATCATCGAAGTGCGCGGGGTAATCTCTCTGGGCGTGGCGAAAAGCCCTCCCGAACTCAAGGCATGGCCGAAGAACATCTGGTGGTATTTTCTCGCCACATGGGGAATCTACCCGATTGCCTATGCCCTGCCGCAAATCGGTTTCGATGGCGATGTGGTGGTCATCCGCCAACTGCTATTCTCAATCGCCGACATCTCGTCGAAGCTGATCTACGGCCTGATCCTGAGCCGCTACGTCCTTCGTCGTTCGGCGCTTGAGGGTTATGTTCCCGCAGCCGAGGCACTGGAGACATCGCCGCTCGGTTCGGCAGTCGCATCCCGCAGGGGAGATTGACGGCTGAAGCCGGCAGTCGCCTTCAAACGATCGGGGCCCTGGCATAATGCCGGGGCCCTTTTATCGTGGTTCGCCGTAACCCTCGCTGTAATCGCCCAGATTACAGGGGGCGCACTGCCAGTCTACATCGGCCTGATCTTTTTCGTTCTCGGTCTCTCGCACGGAGCCGGCGACGAGCAGGAAGACACGCTCGCATCATTCACCCTGATCCACGCAATTGCATACGTGCTGATCGGCGCGGCAGTAGCAGGGCTCTTTTTGATCGAACCTCTCGGCGGCCTCGCATTATTCTTGGCTTTGTCGGCCTGGCATTTTTCACGCAGCGACTGCCGCTTTGACAAAGTTACACGTATCGCCATTGCCGGACTGGCAGTCGGAGGCAGCGCGCTGCTCCGCTACAGCGAGACGGCAACCGTACTCGGTTTCGTAGCTGGGGAGGAATTGCCTCGTAATTTCCTGCGCTTTCTTGCGCTTGGCGGCATCGTAGGCGGTGGCTTCGCTCTCTATGCGTTCATCAAGGGGCTGCGCGGTTTCGGACATGCCATCGTGGCTGGCCTGTCGATCGCTTTCTTGCAGCCTGTCCTTGCCGTTGGGCTGATCTTCCTTATCGCCCATGCGCTTCCAGTGCAGGAACGGCAGATTGCTGCCTATGGCCGGAGGCGGGTCGTGCGAGCGGTGGCTCTGCCCACCGCGATCGCTACCCTCGGTGCGTTTGCTCTCGCAGTCGCTGTTGCTCAGGGCTTACTTGCAACCCAGCTAGCCGTGGCGCTCGCTTTTGGAATGGCAACTCCGCACATGCTGACGGAACGTCTCGAGCGTTAAACGCGCCCGAGATCACCCTTGCCGATCGTTCCGCTCGCCATTTCCAGCATCCGGTCCAGGCTCTGTTTGGCCTGCAAGCGCAAGCCTTCTTCAATTTCGATACGCGGCTCCAGCGTATCGAGGCACTTGTAGAGCTTCTCCAGCGTATTCAACGCCATGTAGGGACAGATGTTGCAACTGCAGTTGCCATCTGCACCAGGCGCACCGATGAAATTCTTTTCTGGCAGCGCCTTTTCCATCTGATGAATAATGTGCGGCTCGGTCGCCACAATCAGCGTGTCGCCTTCGAAGGTCTGCGCGAATTGCAGGATGCCGCTTGTCGAACCCACGTAATCGGCGTGGTCGACGATGGTCGGCGGACATTCGGGATGCGCGGCTATCGGGGCGCCGGGGTGCTCTTGCTTCAGCTTCAGAAGCTCGGTCTCGCTGAAGGCTTCGTGCACGATGCACACACCCGGCCAGAGCAGCATCTCGCGGCCGAACTTGCGGCTCATGTAGCCACCAAGGTGCCGGTCGGGACCGAAGATGATCTTCTGGTCTTCGGGAATTTGGCTGATGATGGTTTCCGCGCTGGAAGAGGTGACGATGACGTCGCTGAGCGCCTTCACCTCGGTCGAGCAGTTGATGTACGTCAGCGCGATGTGATCGGGGTGCTTTTCGCGGAAGGCCTTGAATTTGTCGGGCGGGCAGCTGTCTTCCAAGCTGCAACCTGCATCCATATCCGGCAGAACCACAATCTTTTCGGGACTAAGAATCTTGGCTGTGTCAGCCATGAACTTCACGCCGCAGAATGCAATTACATCCGCATCAGTTTCGGCAGCCTTACGGGAAAGCTCGAGGCTATCGCCGACGAAATCGGCAAGATCCTGAATCTGGGAACTTTGGTAGTAATGCGCGAGGATGATCGCATTCTTTTCTTTGCGCAGGCGATCGATTTCGCTGAGCAAATCCTGGCCGGTCGGCAATGTGGTTTCGGCGGTCATGTGTAGTATCTCATCTGAATTGCTTTGGAAGCGCTTATAGAGCGAACGGGCAGCGAGGCGAGGGGGTTCCTACCAGGTCCGGTATTCATATTTGATCGTCGCCAGGGAAGCTCTCGTCAGTTTTCGGAGGGCTAACCTAGATCGCAACCCAAAGATCTTGGTCCCGTGTGACGAGACCGCGATTTTCGAGATCGATAAGATGGGCGGTAACCGACATCTTCGCTGCTTCGTGAAGCTTCTCGTCCAGACCCTTGTACATTTTCGGGACGAAATCTGCAGCGGCATGAGGCCCTTCCCGGAGGTGGCGCTTGATCTGATTTTCCCGCTGGCGCCGATGGCCGATCATACCGCGCACCAGTTGACGGGGCTTTTCAATCGCCTCGCCATGCGCCGGGTAATAAATTCGATCCTGTTCGCGGGCGTATAGTTTCTCCAGGCTCGCCATATATTGGGCCATATCGCCATCAGGTGGTACGACAACACTCGTCGACCAGCCCATGACATGATCGCCAGTGAATAACGCGCCGCTTTCCTCAAGCGCGAAACATAAGTGATTGGACACGTGACCCGGGGTTGCCACGGCTCGCAAGGTCCAGCCAGGACCGGTCATCGCTTCCCCATCCTCAAGCACGCGGTCGGGTTCGTAAGTGCGGTCGAAGCTAGCATCCGCCCGCGGTCCGCTGTCGTTGAGTACCAACGGCGCACAGCCAACGACCGGAGCGCCGGTTCTTTGCGACAAGGTCTTCGCTGCGGGAGAATGATCGCGATGTGTATGCGTGCACATGATCGCGACGACGTGCTCCTCCCCGATTACTTCATCGAGAGCCAGCAGATGCTCGCGTTCGTCCGGGCCGGGATCGATCACCGCGCAGCCTCCGCCAATACCCACAACGTAACTTTGTGTACCGGTATAGGTGTAGGGCGAGGGGTTGGGTGCAAGCACTCGGCGTACGAGCGGTTCCAGCTGAATCGCATCGCCGGTCGGCCATGGTTTGGGGGGAAGACCTGCCATTTCCTGCTTCTAGCCGGTTGGGGCGAGGGTATGCAACGCACCGTTGCCCATGGACTTCTGAAGGCTTTTTGGACTTCGCCCTCTCGACTTCGCTTTTGACGAGCGGCAGAAGAGAGGGATGGGAGCGAGAATTCTGGTCCTCGATGCAGGGACGACTTCGACACGGGCCATGGTCTTCGATTGCGAAGGGCGTGTGGAACGTGTCTGCCAAGAGGATTTGACGCAGCATTATCCTCGGCCCGGCTGGGTTGAACATGACGCTGAAGAAATATGGCAAAAAACGCTTCATTGCATGCGAGAGGTTGTGGGCGGCGATGCCAACAATATCGCAGCGATCGGCATAACCAATCAGCGAGAGACAGTTGTAGCCTGGGATCGCAAGTCCGGTGAGCCGCTAGCTCGTGCCATCGTCTGGCAGGATAGACGTACAGCCGAATTTTGTAAGACGCTGAGTGATGCCGGGCATGAGGCGCGGGTTCACGAGAGCACCGGCTTGCTGCTCGATCCGTATTTCTCCGGAACGAAGATGCGTTGGATGCTGGAGAATGAAGAAGCCGTCCGAACGGCCGCCCGACAAGGCTCGCTGAATTTCGGCACAGTGGAGAGCTGGCTGGTCTACAAGCTTTCGCGGGGGCTCCACATATCGGACGCAAGCAATGCCAGCCGAACATTGCTCATGGCGCTAGACGGAGAACAATTCGACGAAGAGCTCTGCGATCTGTTCGGCATTCCTCGAAGGGCGTTGCCCGAGGTCGTCGATACGCATGGCGAACTCGCCAGCTGCTCCGCGGACTGGCTGGGCAAGGCGATTCCTATTTGCGGGTTGGTAGGAGATCAGCAATCGGCCACCATCGGACAAGGATGCCTGTCCTTTGGAGAGACAAAGGCAACATATGGCACCGGCGCCTTCGTCCTGACCAACAAGGGCCAGGAGATTCCGCATTCAGACCACCGCCTGCTGGGAACTGTCCTTTACCAGGCCGGGGGCGTGCGCACCTATGCGCTTGAAGGGTCATGCTTCGTAGCTGGCAGCCTTATTCAATATCTTCGCGATCAATTGGGTCTCATTGCAAGCGCTTCCGAAACCGAGGATCTAGCCCGCTCGATCCAGGATAGCGGAGAGGTCGTCATCGTCCCCGCACTTGCTGGGCTGGGTGCTCCGCATTGGAGACCGGATGCCCGGGGTGTCATTTCCGGCCTCAGTTTTGCTAGCGGCAGGGCGCAGATTGCCCGCGCAGCGCTCGAAGCCATGGCACATCAGACGAGCGATCTCGCTTCCGCCTTCGCTGCCGATGGCGCAGCGTGGACGAGCTTGCGCGTGGACGGCGGAATGAGTTCCAATGACTGGATGGCGCAGGACTTGGCCGACATAATCGGCCTGGAAGTTGAACGGCCCCAATTTGTAGAAACGACCGCTCTAGGCGCGGCAATTTGCGCCAGCGTCGGGGCCGGGATCCACGGATCACTTAAAGAGGCAGCCGCCAGGATGCGTGGTGTGACCCAGAAATTTGTCCCCGACATCTCGCCAGAAGCACGAGAAGCACGTCTGGCTCGCTATCACAAAGCTCTGTCAGTAGCTTAACTCAACCAGAAATCATTGCATCAAGCAGTACCAAAAGCTTGGGCTATCCGTCCTTGCATTTCCTGCACCGCGCTATGCCTCTCACCGAGTTGGCGTTGCTCGTCATCCAGGCGGCGTACACGCTCATGCAGGCGTTCGGTCGCCTGGATCAGAGACTGGGTGCCATACTGAAGCAAGACCAGATTGTTGGGATCGGAAGGTCGATCCTCGCCCAGCGTGCCGTCACGGAGAACCTGCAGTTTCGACAGCTCTCCCGCATGATAGGCGCGTTGGTTGAGTAGCCAGGCGAGAACATGCATCACCCTTGTCGTCGTACGAAGTCCTTCGATCGACATGGCGATGCGTACGCGATCGGATGATTGGGTAAGAAGCGCTTCGTCACGAAGGTCAAAAACGACGCGTGCTTCGTCTGCAAGCTCCAGCGCATGCGCATAGAGCTCATCCACGACCTGTTCCCTGATGGCTGTTTCCCCGACCATGACAGCGGAATGACTATCGAATGATCTTGGCTGCCCAGAATTTCTTTTTCTGTGTCCCGGATTGAAACGCGATCAGGCAATTATGTCAGGTATCAGGTTATCCTCGATCGCAGCGATGCGATCTTTCAGCTGGAGCTTGCGTTTCTTGAGGCGGGCGATCTGCAATTGATCGATCGATCCATTCTCCCCAGCCTCGCTAAGAGCAGAGATAGCAACGTCCAAGTCGCGATGCTCAACCTTGAGCGATTCCAGGCGTTTGCGTAGTTCCTGTTCGTTCACTGTCGTCGTTCCCGTCTCTCGTCCTGCCGCATGGCCCTTCAGAGGGGGTTTGTAAATTCACCAAGCTGTGTTTTGATGATCTACCGCGGCTCGTGCCGCCAAGTGCGAGTCGCTTCTCGGGGGTTTAACTCTAGAAGGAGCCAGTCCTATGCAATCATCCCATGTCGCCGCACTCAAGGCCAAGCATGCGGGCCTGGAGGCCAGGTTGCACGACGAACAGGCGAGGCCTTCGCCCGACATCGTGATGGTCCAGAAACTCAAGCGGCAGAAGCTGAGGATCAAGGAAGAAATCGCCGCGAATTGACGTTGGCGTAAATGTTCGCGGGGTCGCGGGCTTATACTTGCGGCCCCCGCTTTCGCTGCCCTTGTTTTTTGCTATAGCTGCAAGTCATGTCAGCAGCAGCTTCCGCCCGCCAGATCCTCACGCAGTTGCACGAGGTCATGGCTGGACGTCATCACGCTCAGCACAAACTCGACCGCGTCGTCGACATAATCGCGGAAAGCCTCACCAGCGAAGTCTGTTCGATCTATTTGCTGCGCGATGGAGAGCTGGAGCTTTACGCAACCCATGGGCTCAATCCGGATGCCGTCCATGTCACGCGAATGGGAGTGGGCGAAGGCCTTACCGGGACAATCGCCAAGAACATCGAAACCCTTAACCTTGCCGAAGCGAAGGCCCATCCGGACTTTCTTTACAGGCCAGAAACGGGCGAGGATAAGTTCCATTCCTTCGCCGGCGTGCCGATCGTTTACCGGGAGCGCGCCGTGGGCGTGCTCTGCGTACAGCATGTTGAGCCTCGGCGTTATGAAGACGTGGAGATAGAGGCCCTTCAGACAACTGCGATGGTTTTATCGGAATTGATCGCTCACAAGGAACTGGTCGATGATGAGGACACGATCGATCTGGGCGAGGCCCCGACCGAGTGTGAAGTCCTCGAAGGGCTGACTCTGGTGAAGGGTTTGGCCGCGGGCCAAGCCGTCTTCCATCAGCCGCGTGTTGAAATCGATCAGGTTGTCGCCGAAGACGTCGAAGCAGAGCGCCAGCGTGTTTACCGCGCCTTCGACAAGATGCGCGATCAGATCGACGCAATGGGCCGCGAGCCGGAATTCGGTAAAGGCGGCGAACATGTCGAGGTGCTCGAAACCTATAAAATGTTTGCCTATGACGAGGGTTGGAGCCGGCGCATCAACGAGGCGATCGACAGCGGCTTGACCGCAGAGGCCGCGATCGAGCGGGTCCAGCAACGCACACGCATGCGCATGCGCGAAATCGACGATCCGCTGCTGGCTGACCGCATGCATGATCTCGAAGATCTTTCGAACCGTTTGCTACGAATCGTATCGGGCCAGCTTGGCACGGCGGCTACGCAAGGGTTGCGCCGGGATTCCATCCTTTTTGCACGCAATCTCGGGCCAGCAGAATTGCTGGAATATGACCGGCGCCGGTTGAAGGGGGTGGTGCTAGAGGAAGGCTCGCTAACAGCGCATGTGGTCATCGTGGCAAGAGCCATGGGGGTGCCGGTACTGGGGCGCGTGGCACGCGTGCGTAGCCATGTCTCTGAAGGCGACGAAGTACTCGTGGATGCCGATCTGGGCACCGTCACTCTTCGACCCTCGCAGCAATTGCGAGAGGCATTCGACGCCCGTTTCGCTAGAAGCAAGGAGCGCGCGGCGGCCTATGCCGAGCTTCGCGATGTCGAGCCTTTTACGCGGGACGGTACGCGCATTACCGTGATGATGAATGCCGGTTTGCGCGACGATGTTAGCGCGCTGCAACTTACCGGTGCCGACGGGATTGGCTTGTTCCGGACGGAGTTCCAGTTTCTCGTATCGTCGACGCTTCCGGCGCGCGAACGGCAGATGCGGTTGTACCGCGATGTGCTCGATGCTGCGGACGGCAAGCCGGTCATTTTCCGGACAGTCGATATCGGCGGGGACAAGGCCGTTCCGTACCTAGCCAATGATATTGCAGAGAAGGACGAGAACCCTGCGATGGGTTGGCGCGCACTCCGCCTTTCCCTGGAGCGAGAGGGCCTTCTCAAGGCTCAGGCTCGCGCCCTTCTCGAAGCCGCTGCGGGACGGCAGCTATCGGTCATGTTCCCCATGGTGTCCGAGCCGTGGGAATTCGACGCTGCAAAAGCGATTTTCGAAGAGCAGGCCGATTTCATGCGCGAACGCCGGCGGGTGTTGCCGGAAATTGTCGAGTATGGCTGCATGCTGGAAGTGCCCTCGCTCGCCGAAGTGCTCGATGTCCTGCTGCCCAAGCTATCCTTCATTTCCGTGGGCACGAACGACCTAACCCAGTTCCTATTCGCCGCCGACCGGGCCAACCCGAAGCTGGCGGAACGGTACGACTGGCTTAGCCCGGCAATCTTGCGCTTCATGGCCCGTCTTGCAAAACAGATGGTTGGCAGTCCCGTCCGCATCGGCGTGTGCGGTGAAATGGGCGGACGGCGGCTGGAAGCTCTAGCCCTGATGGGACTGGGCTACACGCGATTTTCGATTACTCCTGCTGCCGTCGGACCGATCAAGGAACTGGTGCGCAAGGTTTCTCTTCCCGAACTTTCCCAGCAGATGCAGCAGTGGCTGCTGCGACCGCCGCCCGACATGCGCGCAGCGATTGGTTTGTGGGCCCAGAATAATGGTATCGAAATCGACTGATTTGGTCCTGTTAAATGCGCGATCTGTCTATTTCCTTTAATCGGTTCATCCTGCTATGGTTGACACAAGACCGGCGCGCTTCTTCTAAGCGGTTACAGGGTTCGACAAGTTCGGGAATTTCATGGAAGAACAAGAAGACGTAGCAACGCAACCTGCCGCAGAGCCAACCAAACGGGTGGGTGAGCGGCTTCGCGAAACGCGTCAGGCCAAGGGTCTGGAAATCGACCAGGTGGCGGCCGAAACCCGAATTCCTCTCAGACATCTCGAAAGCATCGAAGCTGGCGATTTCGCAGCTTTGCCATCGCGAACCTATGCGATCGGTTTTACCCGTACTTATGCCCGCCTCCTCGGGCTCGACGAAAAAGAGACACTCGATCAGGTTCGTGCAGAGCTGGCAGAAGGAACGGCCAGCGCGGAGGACAAGCCTACGAAGTTCGAGCCGGGCGACCCCGAGCGTGTGCCAGGTCGCGGCTTGGCCTGGTTCGCAGCGCTTGCCGCCGTCTTGCTGCTGGGCGGAATCTACGCCTTCTATTCAAGCTATTTCGCACCGGGTTTAGGCCCGGCGCCGCTGCAAGACCCCAGTGAACAAGTCGCCCGCACCGAAAGCCCCGAACAAGCTGTCGCCCCTACGCCCCAACCGGCAAGTGGGCCGGTCGTGTTTACCAGCGAAATGGACGACACCTGGGTCAAATTCTACGATGCCGACGGCGAACGCCTCTACGAAGCCCAGATGGCCAAAGGGGATAGCTTCACCATTCCAGAAGATGCGGAAGGTCCGCAGGTCTGGACTGGCCGCCCCTACGCTCTGTCAATTACTGTCGGCGGTCGTAGTGTTCCGAAACTCAGCGAAGAAGATACGGTGGTGAAAGATGTCTCAGTGACACCTGAAGCCTTGTTGGCGCGCAACGACACGCCAACCGGTTCGGCATCTAGTACATCGTCAGAATCCGCGAACTGAATTCGACCGGGAGGGCGGTGGCGGATATCAACCTTCATCCTCTCGACAGATTTGGGTCATTACGGCATTTTCATTTAATAAACCTCCACAGGGAGCTTGAACTTTCATGATCGCACGCAGTGCACGCGCCTTTGGGCTCGGAACAATCGGCATGGCTCTGCTTGCCACCTCTATGCCGGCCGTCGCACAGGACAATGACGAAGCGCGTATCCGCAAGCTCGAAGCCGAAGTCCGTGCCTTGCAGCGTAAGGTATTTCCAGGGGGCGGCGGGCGCTATTTCGAGCCTGAAATCACTGGGCAGCCCGCTGCCCGTCCGACTACCTCTGCGCCTTCGACAACTGCAGTCACGGACATTCTCGCTCGGCTCGATGCATTGGAGAGCCAGCTGCAACGGTTGACCGCGCAATACGAAGTCGGAACGAATGCCACACGCTTGCTGGAAGAACGGGTAGAGAAGCTGGAAACGGCCAGTGCGCCAATGGCTGCTGCTCCGCCCGCCGCCAGCTCCCCTTCGACTGCGCGTTCCCCAGCAGCTGCATCAAGCCCGGCTACAGCAGCTACGAGACCCGATCCCGCGCGTGTGGCTGCGGTTCAGGCGATCGCAAAGCCGCAGACGGGGGATGCCGGAGATGATGAGTATTCCTATGGCTTCCGACTTTGGGATGCTGGTTTCTTTCCCGAGGCGCAGCAGCAGCTGACCATGTTCGTCGAGAAATATCCCAGCCATGCGCGCACCAGCTATGGTCGCAACCTTCTTGGCCGGGCGTATCTGGACGACGGCAAACCCAGCGAAGCTGCCCCTTGGTTCCTCAAGAATTATCAGGCCGACAAGAATGGCGCTCGTGCTGGCGACAGCCTGCTTTATCTGGCTGAATCGATGATCGCACTCAAAGACACGAAGCGCGCATGCATCGCGCTGTCCGAGTTTGGCGAAACCTATCCGGCCTTGGCGTCCGGACGGCTTCAGGCTGATTACTCGACCGCACGCAGTAAGATCAAATGCAGCTAGTATGAAAATTGCTCCGGAACTGCTGGACCGGTTCCGGGCCGACCTCTTCGCATTATGGCCCGACCTCCTCGATGGGTCCGAGAAACTCGGCATCGCAATATCGGGCGGCGGAGATAGTCTCGCGCTACTCTTGCTCGGGCATAGTGCCCTGCCGGGGCGGGTGGAGGCCGCTACGGTAGACCACCAGTTGCGAGCGGAAAGCGGGGCGGAAGCGAAACTTGCTGCCGACTATTGCGCTGAACTTGGCGTGCCCCATGTTACTTTGCGGGTTGAGGTGGAAAAGGGAAACCTACAATCCCGGGCGAGGGCCGCTCGCTATCGAACTTTGGGCGCTTGGTGCGGAGAACGGGACTTGGCCGGTCTAGCGACGGCGCATCAGCTGGACGACCAGGCGGAGACCTTTCTCATGCGCCTCAATCGGGGCAGTGGACTGGGTGGTTTGGCGTCGATCCGCTCGCGAGCGAAAGTACCGGAGACGACTGTTCCACTCGTTCGGCCGCTACTGGCATGGCGACGGGAGGAACTGGCCCAACTTGTCGACAGCGTCGGCTGGAAGGCCGTACAAGACCCGTCGAACCAGAATACCGACTTCGACCGTATCAAGATGCGCGAAAACCTCGCCCGGTGTGATTGGCTCGACAGGGATGCGCTGGGTCGAAGCGCGAAGCACTTGGCCGAAGCTGACATGATTATTCGGCAGACCATCGAGCGAGAATTCGCCGACAAGGTTACCTTTGACGGAGTGGAGGCCGTTTATCGAGAGGTCGGTTCGGCCGCCAGTCAATCTTTGATTATGGGTGGCGTGATCCGGGCGATTTTCCAGTTATATGGGATCAGAGTGAACCAGCGGGTCGGGTCGGGATTGGCAGACACGCTGATCCGGGGCCTGAAGACCAATATTGCTGGTATTCAAGCGGATGTTCGCGAGAAAGATGGTGAATCCGTCTGGGTGTTTCGCCGTGAAAATGCGCGGCGGGTTTTTTAGCTACTTAAACTGGCGGCCTCGCGGGCAAGGTCCTCCACCTGCGCTTCGTCTACCGCACCGCGGGGTGCGACCCAGCTTCCGCCCACACAGAGTACCGGGTCGAAAGCAAGCCAGTCTCGCGCATTCTCGAGCGTAATCCCGCCGGTCGGGCAGAAGCGGCATTGTCCGAATGGCGCTGCGAGTGCCTTCAGCGCGGGAAGCCCCCCTGCCGCCATGGCAGGAAAGAACTTGAAATGGGTAAGGCCGAGATCAAGGCCCCGCATGATGTCCCCGGCATTGGAAATGCCGGGGAGGAAGGGAACACCCTCGCGAATGGCTGCCTTGCCCAAGCTCTCTGTCAGTCCGGGCGAAACGATGAATTCGCTACCCGCATCGATGGCATCGGCCAGTTCCTGCTGGTTGGTGACAGTGCCTGCGCCCACGATCGCGCCATCCACTTGCTTCATGGCGCGGATTGCGTCCAGCGCGGCTGGGGTACGCAGAGTTACTTCCAGAACGCGCAGGCCGCCAGCGACCAAGGCTCGGGCTAGAGGCTCCGCTTGATCTACGTCGTCGGCCACTATGACTGGGATTACCGGAGCGGTCTGCATGATGTCGCCAATGGTAGTCATTTGTCGAGTATCCCGTGTTCGGATGCAAAAGCAGCTGCCGCGCCGAAAAGGCCGGGCTGCGGATGGGTAATGAGCTTGACGGGGATCGAGGCCATCAAACTCTGGAAGCGGCCCTTTGAACGAAAGCGTTCGGCAAAACCGGATTTAAGGAGGGTGTGACGAATACGGAAGCCAAGTCCTCCAGCGATCACCACACCGCCAAAGCCGCCCTGAGCTAGGGCAATGTCGCCTGCAACGCTGCCAAGCGACAGGCAGAACCGATCAACTGCGGCCGCCGCCAGGCTGTCGGTGCCCTCCAGACCGCGCTTCCAGATATCGATGTCGTCCTCTTCGGCGACAGCTTTGCCCTCCATGGCGGCCAGCGTCTGATAGATATCGGTAATGGCTGGCCCCGATACGACGCGTTCGATTGAAACGCGGGTGTGCCTCTTGCGAAGCCGAGCCAGGATTGCGTCTTCGATGCTGTCGAGCGGGGCGAAATCGATGTGACCGCCCTCGGTTGCCGAAACCCGATAAGTTCCGTCGGCCTCCCGATAGAGGTGTGCCACACCAAGGCCAGTACCGGGGCCAAGAACGCTTAGCCGCCCAGTCGGTGCCAGCGGTTCGTCCGGGCCGGTCAGATGAATGAACTCATCCTCACTCACCCGTGCCACGGCATGAGCAACTGCTTCGAAATCATTGACTACGGAATAAGTATCACAGCCGAGTTTCTCGCCGATCAGGGCAGGGCGGATGATCCAAGGATTGTTGGTGAAGCGGATGACTTCACCGCCGACCGGCCCCGCGATCGCCATCGATACGCGCGGTGGCAGGCTGCCGCCCATCCGCTCGCGGAAATCTTCCCAAGCTGTCTGGAAACTGGCGTGATCCTCGGTGTGAATTGTCTCCGGCTCACCCAGGGTAATGGTGCCGTCATCCGAGATCGTCGCGATTGCGAAGCGCGCATGGGTTCCGCCGATATCGACGCTCACAAGTTCCATTCTTACAGTCCTGCCATTGCCAGCATCGATGATGCGCCCTGTTCCGCGCCATCGGCGTTGTGGCGGAACATGGCAAAAAATTCGCGGCCCATACCGCTATCGGCCTGAGGCTCCTCGGCCGGTTCCCGCGTATCCAGGTCAGCGGTGGTCGACAGAGTTCCGGTCTCCGCGCACACTCTGACGATATCGCCATCGCGCAGTTTGGAAAGCGGACCGCCCCCCAATGCTTCGGGTGTACAGTGGATCGCAGACGGCACCTTGCCGCTAGCTCCGGACATACGGCCGTCGGTAACAAGTGCTACGCGGTACCCCCGATCCTGAAGGACGCCCAGCGCTGGCGTCAGCTTGTGCAGTTCCGGCATGCCATTAGCGCGCGGTCCCTGATAGCGGACCACCACCACCACATCGCGGTCGAGTTCACCTTTCTTGAAGGCCTCGTTCACGCTGCGCTGATCCTGGAAAACCCGGCAGGGTGCCTCAATCGTCCAGCGCTCGCGTTCGACAGCGGACGATTTGAAGCAGGCTCTACCAAGATTGCCTTCGACAAGGCGCATGCCGCCGTCGCTCTGGAAGGGATCCGATGCCGGTCTAAGCATTTCCGTGTCGCCGCTGGGACCGGGATCGCGCCATGTCAGCGCATCGCCGTCCATCCCGGGCTCACGGCCGTAGGCTTCGAAGCCGCCATTCCAGACAGTCAGGATATCGCCATGCGCCAGCCCTTCGTCGAGCAGGGTTCCGATGACATATCCCATGCCCCCGGCATCGTGGAAATGGTTCACGTCGCCCGATCCGTTTGGATAGACCCGCGCAACCAGAGGTACTGCCCGCGACAGTTCCGCCAGGTCGGTCCAGTCGAACTTGATGCCAGCTGCCCGGGCCATCGCTGGAATATGGATAGCATGATTGGTCGAGCCGCCAGTAGCAAGCAAGCCGATCGCGGCGTTGATTATCGCCTTTTCATCCACCACTCGGGCGAGCGGACGGAAATCGTCGCCGCCCTTGCGCATGGCTGCAAGGCGATGGGTGGCGGCACGGCTGACCTCCTGCCGCAGCTTGGCGCCTGGCGGTACGAAGGCCGCACCTGGTACGTGAAGGCCCATCATTTCCATCATCATCTGATTGGAATTCGCCGTGCCGTAGAAGGTGCAGGTTCCGGGGGAATGATAGCTGCCCATCTCGCTCGCCAGCAATTCTTCGCGACCGACTTTGCCTTCCGCATAAAGCTGCCGGGTGCGCTGCTTTTCCTTGTTGGAGATGCCCGTGCCCATCGGCCCCGAAGGGACGAAGATCGCAGGCAGGTGGCCGAAGCGAAGTGCACCCATCAGAAGGCCGGGCACGATCTTGTCGCAGATACCGAGCAGCGCAACGCCATCATACATGGCGTGGCTCAGCGCCACCACGGTGGAAAGCGCGATGGTGTCCCGGCTGAAGAGCGACAACTCCATGCCGTCTTCGCCCTGCGTCACGCCGTCGCACATGGCCGGTGTGCCGCCAGCGACCTGAACGGTGGCACCCACCTCGCGGGCCCAGATCTTCATCCGTTCGGGATAACGATGATAGGGCTGATGCGCCGACAGCATATCGTTATAGGCGGTGACAATGCCTAAGTTGGGGCCGCGTGCGGCCATAATGGCTTTCTGATCATCCTCCGCACCGGCATAGGCATGGGCAAGGTTGGAGCAGGACATCGTGCCGCGGTTGACCTGGCGTTCGCCTTCGCGATCCATCAAGTCCAGATAGGCGGAACGGCTGGCTTTCGAGTTCTCGATCACGCGCTCGGTTACGCGGCGGATCGTATCGTTGAGCGGTTTAGTCATCGTGCCAGGTTACCCCGTCGCGTTCGGCAAGCGCCACGGCAGCGCTGGGCCCCCATGTTCCTGCGGCATAGATTTTGGGCTGAATGTCGTTTTCCGCCCACAGATTGCGAATATGATCGATGAAGTCCCACTGGGCCTCCACCTCGTCTCGGCGGACGAAAAGTGTCTGGTCGCCATGAATAAGGTCGAGCAGTAATCGCTCGTAAGCGATCCGTCGTACCACGTCGGAAAAAGCATCGGGCATGGCAATGTCCAGCGGAACCGGACGCAGGCGCAAGCCTTCGCTTCCGAGGCCCGGGACCTTGGCCATCATGGTAAGCTGGATGTTTTCCTTGGGCTGGATCTCGATCACCAACCGGTTGGGTTCGGTCTTCGCTCCTCGCCCTTCAAAAATCGAATGCGGAATACAGCGAAACTGGATAACGATTTCGGTCACACGCTCCGGCATGCGTTTGCCATGGCGAAGGTAGAAGGGAACACCGCGCCAGCGCCAGTTGTCGACATGGGCTTTCAGGGCGACATAAGTTTCGGTGTCGCTTTCCTTGCCCAGCTCCTCATCGTAACCGGGCACGGCTTTGCCATCGACCGCTCCGGCCCGATACTGCCCGGTTACCACTTCCTCCGGCTTGGCCGGGCGCAAGGCACGCAGAACCTTGACCTTTTCATCACGTACGGCCGTGGCATCGAAGCTGGTTGGGGGTTCCATCGCCACCAAAGCGAGAAGCTGCAGCATGTGATTCTGGACCATGTCCCGCAGCGCGCCGCTGTCGTCATAATAGGCGACCCGCGATTCCAGCCCGACTGTCTCTGCAACGGTAATCTGGACATGCTCGATGTAATTGGAATTCCACACCGGCTCCAGCAGTATGTTGGCAAAACGCAGCGCCAACAAGTTCTGAACCGTCTCCTTGCCCAGATAATGATCGATGCGGAAAATGCGGTCTTCGGTGAAGGCTTGCGCTACTGCGTCGTTGATTTCACGACTGCTTTCCAGATCCGTGCCGAGCGGCTTCTCCAGCGCTATGCGTGCGTTGCCTTTGGTCAGGCCGACACGTTTGAGCCCGGAAATCGTGGGCTCGAAAAGGCTGGGCGCAGTAGACAAGAAGATCGCGAGGCCGTGATAGTCCCCCACTTCCTTCGCGAGCTCGTCATAACCTTCCGGTGTTGTCGCATCTACAGGAACGTAGCTGATCTGGTTGAGAAAATCGGCCATCGGCCCGCGGCGGTTCTTGGGAAGATACTTCTCCAACGCCTCGCGCGCGAAATCGCGGAATTCGCGGGTGCTCATTTCGGACCGGGCAGTCGCCACTATTCGCAGATCGTTGCCAATCAACCCATCTGCATGAAGCGCGCAAAGAGAAGGCAGCAACATGCGCTGCGACAGATCGCCGGTTGCTCCAAACAGGAGCAGGCGGTCGGCTTCGAATTTCATTTCGGGCATGTACCGTCCATCGGCATCTTTCCTCCCATAGAGTGTCGAGTATCAGCGCCACCCGGGGAGCGCCAGAGGGCCGCATTCCTATTCTTATCAAGTATGGTGCTAGTCTGACGTCACGGTTACCTGCTTGTCCCCGAAATCGGTCATTCCGAAGCTAGTGAGGAAACTTACGTCGGCAGCATCGCGCCCCACGCCGATTTTCACGGTCTGCGCGGGGTCGGCCATTCCGGTAGCATCCACCATCTGCCACGTTCCACCACTATCGGTTTCGGGGTCACTCAGGAAGACTTCTGCAATGGCATGGAAGTCGGGCGGGCTTACCCCTGGTGCGTAGCACGCAACATAGCGGGCCGGTATGGCGCTCGCCCGAGCCAATGCGATCATGACGTGGGCATAATCCCGGCAGATGCCCTGCCGGGCCACAAAGCTGTCGAGCGCGGTGGTCTGCGGGCCGGAAACGCCCGATGTATATGTGAACTTTCGCGCTATCCAGTCCCGGATTGCAGCAATCCGTGCGCCGCCTTGGGTGTCCGAAAACTCCTCCTGTACGAACGTCTGCAGACTGTCGGCCGCGCAATAACGGCTGTCGAAGAGATACTGGACCGCTTCTCCCGGCATGTCGTGCGGGGCAAGCTTTTCCAGAGCGGCGAGATCGGTAAGCTGTCGCTCGATCTGAACTTCGGCCCGATAAGAAGCGGAAAACTCCCCTTCAGCCCTTATCCAGATACGCTCGCCTATATCGTCCTGCGCTGGGACACGTGCGCAATGTTCCGACGGAGAGAGATCAGTGTTGCACGTAAGGATGCGCTGCTCGGGAATATGTGCCGCTTCGAACTGAAGCAGTACATCCGTAATGCTGGGCAGTGAGAACGAAAAACTCGTTTCGATAGTTATGGTCATTAAGGCTCAACGCTACTGAGCCAATTACGTTTCGGAAAGTAAAAAAATAAGTTTTGCACGAAAAGGGCCCCTAATAAAGAGGCCCTTTCAAGTATTGCTGTATAATATGGGCTTATTTGCCCATCAACCAGCCCCAAAAGTCAAACATAAAAAACCTCCTTAGTGGTAAACACTAGGAGGTTTTCTTTTAAACTAACTTGTTTGTAAAGTGGAATTTATGCCTTGGCGGCGCTGCTTTCTTCTAAGCCGCTGAATTCCATTATCTTTTCAAGGATCATAGGGTATGCTAAAATATAGCCTTGGACATGAGTGCAGCCCATTTCGGTGAGCATTTTGACAGTTTCTGTATCTTCGGCGCCCTCAGCGACAACACCGATTCGGGCCTCTTTTCCCATCTTCACGATGCTGCTGACGATGGCTTTTGCTTTTTCGCTCTTCACCATGTTGGCGACAAACAATCGATCAATCTTCACCTCATCGAACGGAAGTGCGAAAAAGGTTTCGAAGTTGGTCTCACCCACTCCAAAATCGTCGATCGATATCCGCGCACCCATCGATTTCAGCTCATTCAGTACGAGTTCCGCAGTTTGAAGATCTCCGATGCGTGACGTCTCGGTAACTTCCAGAACAAGGAAGCGGGGGTCAAACCCGGTGGAATGCAAGGCATTTCTCATCAGGCTCACCACTTTCATGTCCGAGAGCAAAGTTGCCGAAACATTGATCGAAACGGTGAGCGAACGTCCACGGAAATGCAGCAGGCGACCCGCGGCACACGCCGTGCGGAAAACGAATTCAGTGAGAGCTTCCATTCGTCCGGCTTTTTCGCATTGTGCGATGAAGTTCATCGGGGGAATGAAGCCACGCACGGGGTCCTTCCAGCGCACCAGCGCTTCCACCCCGGTCATGGTGCCGCTTCTTGTATCTATCTTAGGCTGGTAGACGCAAAAAATCTCTCCCGCTTCCATCGCTTCGTCGATTCGAGCTCGCAATGAGAGATCCCACAACTCGTCAAAACGTGAATTGCTTTCTGCAATTTTGATTGGCTGAAGCGCTTCGGAGCTTTCTTCTGCGGCGGCAACTGCCGCAGCCAGCCTGGCTGCAGGATCCCCATCAAGCTTGGCGACACCAAAGCTTATCCCAACGTCGATCGAGGAACCCGAAACATAAATTGGCGCAGCGAACATTGCTCTAAGGCCGTCGAGATGGTCTGCTAGCTGCTCCTCATCGTCCTCGCCTGAATGCCAAGCGATGTGGTGCCCTTCCGAATAAAGTACTCGGTCGGTGTTGGTCGTGCGCAGACGTTCGACAAGCTTGAGAGTGTATTTCGCGCGATCCACCCGAGGTAGCGTTTTGAAAACATGCTCGTAACCGTGAATGCGCGCCACGACGATATGCCCTCTTGCATGAATATCCTGCGCAAGTTCCAATTCGAGGGCACGTAGTTTAGGCAAGCCTGTTTCATCATCTACGAGGGCCAGCCGGTCTTTCCAGCGAGATCGTGAACGCAACAAAACGTATAAAATTAATAGTGCGGCGGGATAGGAAAGCTCGGCTCTAATGCCCCGAACGTTGCCGAGGTAAAGGACGACCGGTAGCGAAATGGCAAGTAGGGCATAAGCCACTCGTCGCTGATTGCTCGAGCGCACCAGGAGCAGTACGAAGAGTGTCAGGAGGAAATAAAAAGTCAGAGCCTGAAAGCCGCCTATAAACTTGATCGTTCCGGCCTTAAGCGTTTCAGCTCCGTAGATGTCCGGATAACTTTCCGGCACCACGAAATTACCCGGCGCTCGTGTTTGTATTTGAGCAATTCGGGCCTCCCTACCGATCACCACGATCCGGCCGGCCAGTCGCACGCTAATTCCTCCGGCTAGAAAATCCGCCATCTCAAGATGGGTGATGTCTTGGGAATCCAGGGCGTAATCGATCCGGAAGTCCCCGTTGCGGAGATCTTCGATGCCGGCGAGAGATGCTGCGAGTGAGGGAAGGCGTTCGCCCTCGATCTCATGTGTGAAATCACGGGTCCACGTGTAACCCATCCAATTGGTGGTATCCCGCGAAACGACTCTACGCGCGTCTCCAGCGATAGTGTGGATGGTTCGAATGGCTCGATCACCGGAGGTGACTTTGCGTTCGAGCTGGTCGACAAGAATGACCCGTGGACCAAGTGTGGCGATCGCCTCGGCCAGATCCCTGTCAGCCTGATTTGTTGAGCGGGTGGGGAAAGCGAGGTCGATGTAGACCCGCGCTACATCCTGATCAGCTAGCGCGCGAAGGGCTGCGGCGAGCTCGGTCCGGCCCTCCGGCTGGGCGCTGTGGGTTATGTCGCTGTCCGTGCTGACGAAGACGATATCGCCCGACGGTTCATGCGTCGCCAGGCGGGATTGGAGAACCCAGCTAAGCTGGTCGATCGGGCTGAGCATGGTCCCGACGAATAGGACGAAAGCGATCAGCGCGCTTACCAGCAAATCCTTCACGCGCTGCGCAGCCCCTGCGGGGAGGCGCGACATCGGTCGGCGCAGTATCCGGGTTATGCGGTCCAAAGAGCGGACGGTCGTCATCGCGCATCCCTATGAAGCGACTATGCTTAATATTCTTTCTACGAAATTACCGATTCATCTCCGACCCCAGGTAAACCGCGCGAATGAGTAGTTAAGGACTGGGTAGCAAGTGACCTAGGGGAAAGTTCGTGCGCGTCATTGCACCATGCAAAGCGGGAATTATCAGAAATTGCAATGCCTTCGGGTGTGAAATGAACGGGCGGGGCGCAATTCGCGGGCTCCGGAGAAGAGCAGGGCAGTGTCGGATACGTCAAAGTCTCAGGCCGGTGCAGCGAAGAGATCATGGGCGTCGGCATCCTCGACCAGGGCGGACACGATATCGCCTGCCGCCAGCGTGGCGGGCACGTTGCGCAGATAGACGGCACCGTCGATCTCCGGCGCATCGGCCTGGCTGCGGCCGGTGGCGCCTATATCGCCGTCTTCGTCGGGTTCGCCGACCTCGTCGATGATGACCGGAATGGTCTTGCCGATCCGCGCCTGCAGCTTGGCGGCGCTGATCCGCTCGGTCACTTCCATGATCCGGGCGTAGCGTTCTTCCTTGATCGCTTCGGGCACGGGATCGGGCAGCGTATTGGCCTGCGCGCCTTCGACCGGTTCGAAGCGGAAGGCACCCACGCGGTCGAGCTGGGCTTCTTCCAGCCAGTCGAGCAGATATTTGAAATCGTCCTCGGTCTCGCCCGGGAAGCCGACGACGAAGCTGGAGCGGATCGCGATTTCGGGACAGATCTCGCGCCAGCCCTTCAGCCGTTCGAGCACCTTGGCCTCGTTCGCCGGGCGCTTCATCGCGCGCAGTACCTTGGGGCTGGCGTGCTGGAAGGGAATGTCGAGATAGGGCGTCAGCAAACCTTCGGCCATCAGCGGGATCACCGCATCGACATGCGGGTAGGGATAGACATAATGCAGCCGCACCCAGGGCGGCACACCGCCGCCGATGTCGAGCTGGCCCAGCTCGCGTGCGAGGTCGGTCATGTGCGCGCGCACTTCGCGGCCCTTCCATTCGCGGCTTTCGTGACGCGTGTCGACGCCGTAGGCGCTGGTGTCCTGGCTGATGACCAGCAGTTCCTTCGTCCCCGCAGCGACCAGCTTTTCCGCCTCGCGCAGCACGGCATCGATCCGGCGGCTGGCCAGCTTGCCGCGCAAATCCGGAATGATGCAGAAAGCGCAGGAGTGATTGCAGCCCTCGGAAATCTTGAGATAGCTGTAATGCCGCGGCGTCAGCTTGATATCGGGCTGCGGGATCAGGTCGATGAACGGACCCTGCGAAGGCGGGGCATGTTCATGCACGGCCTCCACCACCGCTTCGTATTGATGCGCGCCGGTCACGGCCAGCACGCTGGGGTGCGCGGCGCGAATGGCCTCCGCCTCGTCGCCCATGCAGCCCGTCACGATCACGCGGCCATTCTCGGCAATCGCCTCGCCGATCGCCTGCAGGCTTTCTTCCTTTGCGCTATCGAGGAAGCCGCAGGTGTTCACCAGCACCACGTCGGCGCCAGCGTAATCGGGGCTCATCGCATAGCCATCGGCGCGCAGCCGCGTGAGGATGCGTTCGCTGTCGACCAGCGCCTTGGGGCAGCCGAGGGAAACCATGCCGACCTTCTTCTGGTCGGGGATGGAGGTGGTGGAGGTGTTCATAGCAATGTCCGTAAATTCGCGCGCGCCCCTACACGAATGGCGCCGCCAAGGCTAGAAGGCACGGCATGGGACCGGTAAACTGGATTGCGGTTGTGGCCGCATGGTTCGTCGCAGCGCTGCTGGGCGTCGCATTCTATGGCAAGCGGTCGACCCCGCGGCCACCCTATCTGCTGCACGCGGTTGCCGCGCTGCTGATGTTCGCCAGCGCCGCCATGCTGGGCCACATGTTTGCGCGGGTCGGCACCGAAACGCTGCAGATGAAATGGTGGCTCTATTTCATGATGTCGGGCGGACTGGCGCTGACCTTCATCGGTCCAGCAATCTTCATCACTGCGGTGCGCCGCGAGGAACCCATCCGCCGGGCGCTGTCGGACTGGGGCTTCTGGCTGATTGCCTATCTGGCGATGGGCGGCGTCTTCCTCTGGATGGGATGAGGCCTCAGGCCCCCTGGCGCAGCTCGTCGTCGCGGCGGTGGCCGTCGCCCTTGGTCTCGCCATTGGGGGTGGCCACGATCTCCACGATGATATCGCCCTTCTGCAGGTTCTGGCATTCCTCTTCCCAGAACCCGATCGCGCGGCCGTTGCGATAGACGCGCAGGCCCCTGCCGCCGGTGCGCAATTCGCTGATCGCGCAGCCGCATTCTTCTTCTGTCACCTCGCGTTCCACCAGCTGGACGCGGCCCGAAACGCTGGCCAGATCCGCCAGATAATCGGCGATATGTTCGCCCTTCGCGCTGCCCGCCAGCAACAGGCCGGTGAAGCGTACGGGGTTGATGACGTTGTTCGCGCCGGCCTGCCGGGCCAGCGATTCGTTATCGGCTGCCCGCACCACCACGCTGATCGGCACTTGCGGGGCCAGCGCGCGCACGGTCAGCGTGATCAGGATCGTGGTATCGTCGCGCCCGGCGGAAATCAGCACGTTCTGCGCTTCCGAAATCCGCACGGCCTTCAACGTCTCGTCCCGCGTGGCGTCGGCCGCCATCACGTTGCAGCCCATGGATTCGGCGGCATGCAGCCGCTCTTCGCTCGGGTCGATCACCACGATGGTGCTGGGATCGGTGCCGCGTTCGATCAGCTCGGCCACCGATTCCGAACCGGAGATGCCATAGCCGAGCACGATGATATGGTTTTTGAGTTGATCCTGGATGCGGGCCATGCGGAATTTTTCCCAGCTACGCTTGATGAGGAAGTTGTAGGCCGTGCCCACGAAGATGAACAGCACGGCAAAGCGGACCGGCGTCACGATAACCGCTTCGACCAGCCGCGCACGGTCGGATATGGGGGCGATATCGCCAAAACCCGTGGTGGTGATCGAAATCATGGTGAAATAGATCACGTCGAGGAAGCTGACTTCCCCGTCGAGATTGTCGACCAGCCCTTCACGATCCCACCAGTGGATCATGACCACGACCATGATCAGGAACAGGGCAAGGCCCAGCCTGATGCCCAGATCGCCCCATACGGGAATCTTGGTCGCCCGTCGCAGCGGCTGGAAACGCGGACCGCGATAGACCCGCGCGCTTCCTCCCCCCGGCTCGATCTTGTCGATTTGCTTGCGCTCGCTCATGCACGGCCTTGGTGCGCGAGGGCAGGCATGCGGTCAAGCATTCTCAATTCCCGTAACGCTGACCCAGCGCCTGCAACGAGGTGTGGTGGGTCAGATCGAGCTGCAGCGGCGTGACCGATACGTAGCCATCGGCGATGGCTTCCAGGTCGGTCCCGTGATCGGGCGTGTGCTCGATCGCCTGCAGGCCGAACCAGTAATAACGGAAGCCGCGCGGATCGCGCCCTTCCACCACCGTGCCGCGCGAATAATCGTGAAAGCCCTGCGCCACCGCGCGGATACCCTTGATGTCGTCGGGTGCGCGCGGCGGAAAGTTCACATTGACCAGCGTGCGATCGGGCAGCGGTGTGTCGAGCAGGGGGCCCAGAACCTTCGCGCCCCATGCTTCGGCGGCGGCGAAGGACATGTCGTGGCCCGCATCGTCGCGCCCGATCACCTGGCTCATCGCGATGGACCGGATGCCCGCCAGCGCGCCTTCGATGGCTGCCGATACCGTGCCGGAATAAGTGATGTCGTCGCCCAGATTGGCGCCGCGATTGACGCCCGACAGGATCACATCGGGCGGGCCGTCCATCACCTGGCGCAGGCCCATCGTCACGGAATCGGTCGGCGTGCCGGTAACGGAAAAGCGCCGCGCGCCATGTTTGCGCAGGCGGACGGGGCGGGTCAGGGTGAGGGCATGGCCCATGCCGGACTGTTCCTCGTCCGGGGCGCAGATCCAGATATCGTCCGAGAATTGCCGCGCAATCGCTTCGAGCACTTCGAGGCCGGGGGCGTGCACGCCATCGTCATTGGTGAGGAGGATTTTCATGTGCAAATGCCGTTCGTGCTGAGGAGGGCGGTGGGCAGAGCGAAGCGAAGTTCGCCGGCCGTCTCGAAGCATCCTTCGAGACGCACTCGGCCTGTGGCCTCGCGCTCCTCAGGATGACCGGACAGGGTGGTCACTTAACAGGCTCCAGCCTGTCGATCCCACCCATATAGGGGGCAAGACATTCTGGCACGGTCACGCTGCCATCCTCGTTCTGGTAATTCTCCATCACCGCCACCAGCGTCCGGCCCACGGCGAGGCCGGAGCCGTTGAGCGTGTGGACGAAGCGCGTCTTCTTTTCGCCTTCGGGGCGATAGCGTGCATTCATGCGGCGGGCCTGGAATTCGCCTGTGTTCGAACAGGAGGAAATCTCGCGATAGGCCCCCTGGCCGGGCAGCCAGACTTCCAGATCATAGGTCTTGCGCGCGCCGAAGCCCATGTCCCCGACGCACAGCAGCATCTTGCGATAGGGCAGGTTCAGCGCCTGCAATATGCCTTCCGCGCATCCGGTCATGCGCTCATGCTCGGCCTCGCTGTCTTCGGGGCGGCAGACGGTGACCAGCTCGACCTTCTCGAACTGGTGCTGGCGGATGAACCCGCGCGTATCGCGTCCGGCAGAGCCTGCCTCGCTGCGGAAACACAGCGTATGCGCGGTCATGCGGATCGGTTCGGCAAGGCCGGGCAGGATTTCGCCCGCAACCGAATAGGTGAGGGGGACTTCGGAGGTCGGGACCAGCCAGCGATCGTCGGTGGTGCGGAAGCTGTCTTCGGCGAACTTGGGCAGCTTGTCCGTGCCATACATGGCATCGTCATTCACCAGCACCGGCGGATTGCACTCGGTATAGCCGTTCTCGCGGGTCTGCTTGTCCAGCATGGACTGTGCGAGCGCGCGGTGGAGGCGAGCGATGTCGCCGCGCAGGAAGGTGAAGCGGGCACCGGAAATCTTCGCCCCGGTCTCGAATTCCATGCCCAGCGCCGGGCCGATATCGGCGTGTTCCCTGGGCTCGAAAGCGAAGTCGCGTCTGTCGCCCCATGTCGCAATCTCGACATTGTCTTCCTCGTCCGCACCTTCGGGCACGTCTTGGGCCGGCAGATTGGGCAGGCGGGCGAGGAGGTCGTCCAGCTCGGCACCGGTCTGCTGTTCGGCCTCTTCCCACTTCGGCATGCTGGCCTTGATCTCGGCCACTTCGGCCTTCAGCGCTTCGGCCTTGTCCTTGTCGCCCTGGCCCATGGCCTGCCCGATCGCCTTGGAGGCCTCGTTGCGGCGGCTCTGCGCTTCCTGAACGCGGGTCTGCGCCTCGCGCTTCTTGGCGTCGAGCGCCACGATACGGTCGGCAACCGGCTCTGCGCCGCGGCGCTTCATGGCGGCATCGAAGGCTTCGGGATTGGCTCTGATATAGGCGATGTCGTGCATGGGCGGGGCTATGCCGATTGTGTCCGCCTATTTCCAGTGCGGAAAAGCTGCGGCACCGATCCTCTGGCAGATCATTGTTGCCCTGACCCGCATCATGGCAGGACCATGGGCCGCAAAACAGAACAAGAAAGTGACAGACACTTGCAGGACAAGCCACTCGTACCGCCGCGGCGCACCCGCTTTATCGACATTCTCAACGCGGGGGTCGGGGCGGGGCGCAAGCTGGGGCTGGTCGATCCGGCCTGCTGGAACCGCGAGACGCTGCTGGAGCAGGTGAGCGAGGAACACGGGCTCGACGATTTCGGCGATGACTGGTTCACCCGCCCGCTCGACGTGCTGCTCGATTCCGCGCGGGTCGAAGCTGGGCTGAATGCTGCGGGCGAGCTGTCGGGGATGAAGACCATCCACCACCTGCTGCGCGACCGGCTCTATGCGCAGATGTGGTTCAAGCGGCATCCGGAAATTCTGGCGCGCCCGATCCGCAAGCCGGTAGTGATCGTGGGGCCGATGCGCTCTGGCACGACCCGGCTGCACCGCCTGCTGGCCTCGGACGATCGCTTCGCCCATTTGCGCAGTTTCGAAACGATCAGTCCGGTACCCCGTCCCGATTTCGAGGAGGTTCTGGCAGGGGCCAGGGAGGATTTCAGGCCGGTTCTGGCGAAAAGGATCCTCAAGGTCGCACGGCTCGCCAATCCACGGACGCTCTCGATCCATCCGACCGGGCCATATGAACCGGAAGAGGAACTCGGCCTGATCGCGGCCAGCTTCTACGGCATGAAGTTCGAGGCGCAGTGGCGCGTGCCAACCTTCGCCCGCTGGTGCGAGGAGGAAAGCGCCGTGCCGGCCTATCGCCACATGGCCAATCTGCTGCGCCTGATCGGCTGGTCGCAGCAGGAAAGCTCGCTGCGTCCCTGGGTGCTAAAGACCCCGCAGCATATGCTGGATCTCCGTGCTTTACTTGAAGTTTTTCCCGATGCGCGGCTCATCTTCACCCACCGCGACCCGCAGGCGATCGTCGGCAGCGCGGCCAGCCTCGCCTGGAACCAGACCATCATCTACGCCGACGACGTGGACCCCAAAACCATCGGCCGAGAATGGCTCCGCAAGACCGACCTCATGGTCTCGCGTATGCAAGAGGTTAGACAAATTATCCCCGCGTCTCAGGCGATCGATGTCCACTTCGACGACATGGACCGCGACTGGCGCACGTCCATGAAGCGGGTGTACGATTTCCTGCACCTCGACATCGATCCGGCGCTCGACGGGATGGAGGAATATCTCGACCGCACCGCTGCTTCCAAACGCACGCCGCACTCCTACTCGCTCGCCGAATTCGGACTCTCTCGGGATGAAGTGCATGAACGCTTCAAATCCTACACCCAAGCTTTCGATGTGACGGCAAAGAGCTCGAGAGGCGAGAGTTCGGCGGTACGTGCCTCGAGCTAAAGCGTCAGCGGCCACTCATTTGGTCGAAACGAAGGAGAGGAACACGGCTCCGGATCAACCGTTATTCGAGCAAAGGAGATTTAAGATGATTGGTAAGATTATAGGTGCCTACGCAGGCGACAAATTGGCAAAGCAGACCGGAAGCGTTGGAGGCGCAGGCGGCGCCGCCCTAGGTGTAATTGCGGCTACTGTCCTACGTCGCATGAGCCTACCGGCCATGCTCGCAATTGGTGCTGGGGGTTATATGGCGAAGAGACTTCGTGAAAAAGGAGCCGTGGGGAAGGCCTGACCAAGCTGCTACACTCCAAGTGGTGGGCGCGGCAAGGATTGAACTTGCGACCCCACCCGTGTGAAGGGAGTTCGCGATCTCAACTAACCATCTGTAAGACAATCATTATCAATGACACCAGGGTGGTGCGCTGTACGCCAATTGTACGAAGGGCCGCCAAAACCATCCTATCATATCACGGCTCGGGTCCACCAACGCTGAAACGAAAAACCGCCGGAAGGGCTGGCACCCTTCCCGGCGGCAAATTTCATAGCGTCACGGCTATTCCTTCTTCCTACGCGATGCTCGAATCGCGTGCAAGGGCAAACCTTGCCGGAGGTGCCAAATGAGCATCCCCCTCACTCACGGAGGCCTGCCTGACGGTGTGACGCCCTTTAAGCTCTGTGACCTCGTCGCTGAGATTGCGCCCGGCACCTGCAAAAAAGAGCGGCTCTCGGCAACGGCAGTTCGCATTCTGCAATACTTCATTCGGGCATGCCGACAATCCGACTTCGAACGCGGCAAGATCTGCGGCACTTGGGAGCAGCCGCAAACAATGGCAGGCGAACTCAGGATCTCGACCAAGGTCCTGCACAATGCCGAAGCGGAACTGCTCGAAGCCGGTTTAATAGAGCGCACTCACACTCCGCATGCCAGACGCAGCGGCAAGCGTCACAATGGTAATATCGTCGCGCTTGCGGGGATCAGTCTTCGCCCGCTGATCGATGGCTGGGCCAAATGGCAGGCACGGCGCGAAGCGATCGAACTGCAGGCTAGTGCGGTATTCTGCCTCAAGCAGGAAGTTGCGGCGCTCAATCGAGAAGTCCGGGCCTCTGATAATCGTGGCGCAATCGAGCGGGCAGGCGAAATCCTGCCGCGCGGCCGCGTCTCACGCATCAACGATGTCGAGAAGCTGGAAGCGTTGAAGGATGCGCTCGAAGCTCTCTTGGTGCTGCTGGAAGTTCCCTCTGGTGCAACGAAATCTTCCGACCAGACGGAAGAAATCGTTCCACCCAATATACCTGAATCAAACTCATCGAAAAACTGTAGCGGCGCTCGTTGCGGCAGAGGTGATGATGATCGTGCGACGGTGGTCACGCCGGCAGCGGTCGCTGGAATTGCTAGTTCTGACTATCAAAGCCTCTTGCCCGAAGGACGCCCGCCAAGCTGGCGCGATCTTGTTGATGCGTCAGAAACGGCACGCCGCTGGCATGGCATTTCAGAGGCTACGTTCGGCGAAGCATGCGAGCGATTGGGGCGCGAGCGTGCAGCGGTCTGCGTCGTGGTCATCGATCGCAATGCCCGATTGCCTGGTGAGCACCGCTATCGAGCACGATCAGGTCGAAGATGCCTGACTGGACTGCTGCGAAATCCTAAGGGCCTTTTGCCGATGTTTAGGGCAGCACAGGGCTATCCAGAGGGGAAAGTGGGCGAAGGTTCGTTCACACCAGAACCGTCGAGCCAAGATAGCCGCGGTAGCTTCGGGAATCTTGCTTCTGCCTCTTTGGCAAAGCTAGCAAGGGAGCGCATCATATGACCCCCGCGATGAGCGAAGGTCTCTGGCATGCCTTGCAAGACGGCAATCGGTGGTGGCCAACATACCATCCCCGGCGAACAGATGTTCTGAGCTGGCGGCATGCTGCGGCGATCCTGCTGCGCGAGGTCGATCCGGAACCGATTTTTGCAGCACTGCCCGATTTGTTCGAGGCGATCTACGATCAAAGTGCTGACGCCATTTGTGATCGGTTGTCAGGCACTGAAAGACTCACTTGGGCGATCTGGTTCGACATCTGGTTAGAGCATTTCGACCATTGGAATGACCCCGTTCGGCAGCTGGTCGAGCAGCATTGCATCGGCCCTGATGCTAAGCATCTGGCTGAAATGCTCACTCGTCTTGATGGAGCATCTTTCTGTGATTTCGTGCTTGATGCCTACGATCAGGACGTCATCAACCGCGCCGCATTCCAAACTGCTTTGAACGGGGAGCAGCTGCCGATCCTCAAACTCAGCGGGACGGGGTGGCCTTTTGAGCGGCTCGCCTTTTCATATTACGAGCGCTTCTGTGTCGAACTCGATCAGGAACCCGACGCGGCGCCTCAGCCGATGTCGGCTCTCGACTTCAATCGAGCAGGTCATCCGAATGTCTATCGCGAGGATGCCGCGTGAGCCTGATCAGCGAAGCCCCACCTCTGTTCCGGCCTTTCGGCCGGTCGCGTCCCACTGGAAATCCAGGAAGACTTCGAAATCCCCCAATCTCGCTCGCCCGGACTCTGGAGGACGAAAATAGAATTTCACACTTCATGCAGGTGGCCTGCTCTCGGTGGAGCGGACAAACCCCCGGAAAACGGTACCATACGGGGCAAGTACCGTTTTGTAGTTGGTTGCGGAAAGCTGGCTCTGTCGCACTTGCGGTCTGTAGGCGGCCTGTAGAACCGCCATATTTCAGAGACTTAAGAACTACGAAGATCTTGCGGTCATCCCTCTCGCCGGGAGGTCGTCATGGCGAAGACTGAACAGCTCCACACCTCTGTTTCCGCTCAAATTTATACCCGCTTCTCCGGAATCGCCGCCGAGCGCAATCTCTCGAACGCGGCTTTACTTCGCGACCTCGCCGAGGAGCTGGTTGAGGCTTATGACGCCGGACGCGCGATCTTCCAGAAGGACGCTGGACCGCGGCTCGACACCACCGTCAGCGGTTTGGTGCACCAGCTCAAAGAGCTCGTAATCGAAATGGACCGGGCACAGGCCGACAACGTCCGGATGCAGCATAAACTTCACGAGAAATGGAACGGTGGTGAAGAAGCCAACCGGCTCGCACAGCAGCGGCTCATTGCCGAGTTTCGAAAGCAGGACGAAGCCAGTCTTTCACCTTTCCTGACAATGACCGAAGAGTTGCTGACCGCATTCGAAACGCTGGAGCCGAAACTTTTCGAAGCGCTTGAAACGCGCCTAGCCCAGATTTCCGAGCAATTGGCCAAGACGATAGAGCTGGCAAGCGAGCCCCGGGAAATGCGGGGACTCTACTTGGGTGACAATCGAATGTTGTCGCTCAAATTTCTCAGCGCATGCGGAGGACTGCTGCTCTCGCTTGGAATACTGACGGGGCTTGTATTGCCCGGGCTGTTTAGTGGGTGGTCCGTCTGGCAGGCTTCAAAGCTGATCGACAGTCCCGCACAAATGTGCCGTTTGATCGAGCGCGAATACGGCCGCGCCGACTGCCACCTTCCTGAACCGGAGCGCGAACTCGGTCTTCGCGTCATCGCTCATGAGGATGAGCGATGATCCATGTAAATGCAGTCACGTCAGGTGCGGGGACCGTCGAGTACCTAACACAGGATAACTATTACACCTCTGACCAGGCGCTCGATTCCTCTGAGTGGTTAGGCAAGGGTGCCGCAGCGCTGGGGCTGAGCGGTTCCGTCGACAAGGACATGTTCGCCGCCGTCATCGAGGGCAAGCTGCCCGACGGTTCGGAGATCCAAGGCAAGGATGGCGTGCGCCGCTTCGGCGATGAACTCCACTTCAGCGTCTCGAAGTCGGTGTCATTGCTGGCGCTGGTTGGAGGCGACAAGCGCCTGATCGAGGCGTTCACGGAGTCGGCGAAAGTGGCCCTGAAATGGGCCGAAAAGAACGTCGTTGAAGCGCGGGTCTGGGACAAGGAATTGGGCACCGCTGTGCCCGAGCGCACGGGCAACCTCCTTGTGGCCAGTTTTCTGCACGATGTGAACCGGAATCTGGAACCCCATCTCCATATTCACGCGGTCGGCATCAATGCGACCCAGACCGCTGATGGCAAATGGCGAGCGGTCCACAATCCAGAATTCTACCGCGCTCAGCACGCGATGAGCGCGGTGCACAACTCCGAAATGCGCGCGCGGGTCGAGGCGCTCGGCTATGAAACTGTCCCGGCTCGGGAGGCGGTCGATGGCGCATTCGAAATCAGAGGTGTTTCCCGCGAGGTGATCGAAGCCTTTTCGACCCGGCGCGCTGAGGTGGTGGCCGAAGCCGCAAAAGATGGACGGAGCAGCGCAAGAGAACTGGAACTTGCCGCTCTCGCGACGCGCAAGGGCAAGGAAATGGACCCGGACATAGCGGGTCAGAAAGAGCGGTGGCAGGAAACAGCAAAGCGTGTGGGCTTTGACCATAAACCTCTGATCGACAAAGCTCTGGCGCGATCCAGCGCCGAGCAGACTGTCTGGACCCGGCTTGTGGCCGGCATTCGCGGGATCGGCGCCAAGGGCATGGCGATTGCCAGCGCCATAGGGCTGACCCCGAAGGATAAAGACCCATTGGTCCCGGAACGCCTCGGCCGTCTGGAACCCAAGGCATTTGCAGCCGCACAAGCGGTCGCCTCCGCTGCGAGAGAACTTGGCGAGCGCGAGGCGGCCTTCAGCCGCAATGATCTCATCCGCCATTCGCTCGAGCGCCAAGGACCATTCACGGTCGAAGCCATTGAGGCGCGTATCGAGCAACTTCAGCAACGGGGACTTCTGATTGGCAGTGGCCCGGCCGATCGCGACCGGATGCTGACCACGCAGCAGGCCGTAGCGATGGAGAACAAGGTCGTTGCTCTGGCGCTTGCAGGAAAGGACAGTGTTGAGCCCATCGCAGAACGGGACGGTGTGGTTGCGCGCCTGCAAGAACAGGCGCGGGCCATAGGCCTGCGGCGCCTCAATCAGGGACAGGAAAAGGCTGGAGCCGACATTCTGACGAGCCGGGACCGCATCCATCTCGTTCAGGGCGGCGCTGGCGTTGGGAAGTCAGCCGCATTGGCCCCGGTGGCTGCCATTGCGCGGGAGGAAGGGCGCAATGTGGTCGCGCTGTCTCACGTCGGGCGCATTGCGCGTGAGTTTGGGGAGAAGACCGCAGCGCCGGCTTCCACGGTGGATGGCTTTCTGGCCCGGTATGCGCGGGTTCTGGGCGGCAGTGCCAGCGCGGAACGGGTGGCTGAGGCGCGGGAAGAGCTCAGCGGCGCGCTGGTGATGGTGGACGAAGCGAGCCAGATCGGAACCGACCGGCTCGCACGTCTGATCGACCTCGCTAACCAGATGCATGTCGGGCGGCTCGTCCTCGCGGGCGATATCAAGCAGCTACCTGCAATCGAGGCGGGCAAGCCGTTTGCCCAGCTTCAGGGCCAGGATCTTGGCAGGAGCGACATCGCTGAAAACCTGCGTGCGCAGACGCCGCAGATGCAAGCGCTCAATCGTGCGCTGGGGGACGGTGACATCGATCAGGCGTTCAAGGAGCTCAAGGCGGCGACCACCGAGGTCGCGCCGGGCGAAATACCGAAGACTGCTGCGAACATATGGGTCGATCTACCGAAGGACCAGCGCGACAGCACTGTCCTCCTTGCCGCAGGTCGAGCGATGCGCAGCGCGGGCAATGCGGAGGCGCAGAAGGCATTGGCTGCGCGGGGCGAGCTCGGTGCGAACAGTATCCGCCTCGATGTACTCGACCGGGTAACCATCACCCGCGAAGGCGCACGCCAACTCAAAGGCTATCACGAAGGTCGCGTGGTCGCATTCCAGACGAACTTGCCGAGCCAAAAGTTCCAGCGCGGTGAGCGCGGCGAGGTCGTCGACGTCTCAGATGGCAAGGTCGAGCTGCATATGGGCGATGGCGAGCTCAGGACACTCGATCCCTCGCGACTTCCGGCTAATCTCAAGCATGATGCCGTCACCATTTTCGAGCGCAAGAGCATCGGCCTCCACGAACAAGACCGGATTCGCTGGACCGCGAAGGACGGCGAACGTGGGTTGCTCAACGGCGATATTGCCCATGTCGAGCGCATCGATGGCGGCAAGGTCACGATAAAGGCGGGCGATGGCAAGCTGCACGAACTGCCGCAAGGCGACTCGATGCTCGAGCGGCTCGATCTCGCCTATGCAATCAACGTGCATGTCGCACAGGGCATGACCGCCAAGGATGGCATCATCATGATGTCGGAGCGCGAACGGGCGCTCAACAGCACCGCCTCTTTTCTGGTCGCTGTCACCCGCATCGCCGAGCACGCCACGTTGGTGACCGACAATCCCGATCGTGTGCAGCGCCAGGTCGAGACCAGGACCGGCGAAAAAACCAGCGCGATGGATGTCTCGCAGGCCAAGACCAAATCGCCCGACCACTATCCCGGCTTCAAGGAAGACCTTCAGAAGCTCTCCGACAAACTCGGCCCCGAATATGCGATGGCCGTCCTCCAGAACCGCGAGCGCGATATCACGCTCGAAAAGCCCGCCTCGCGCAGCGGCATCAGCCGCAGCCAAGACGAGCTGGCACGCGACCGCGAGCGCGACCTGGAGCGCGCCCGCGATTTGGAGCGCGGACGCTGAACATGGCCACATCCCAACATCCCCACACTCTCACATGTGAACATGAGGACCATCGCGCATGAACACGAATCCACATCCCCACACCCGCACCGTCGCGATTGTCAGTCAGAAAGGCGGTGCCGGAAAAACCACGCTTGCGATCCACCTTTCCGCCGCTGCGACCAGAACAGGTCAGATCAGCCTTGTGATCGATACCGACCCGCAGGCCAGCGCCTCGCAATGGGCCGAATGGCGACGCGGCGCGCCACCCGAGGTCATCGACAGCGCGCCGCCGCGCATCGCCGCCAAGATCCAAGCGGCGTCTGCTCAGGGCGCCGAACTGATCGTGATCGACACGCCGCCCCATGCCGACCTTGCGGCCAGCAAAGCGGTCGAATGCGCAGATCTCGTGCTGATCCCCTGTCGCCCGAGCGCGTTTGATCTTGCCGCCATGCGCACAACCATCCGCCTGGTCGAACTGTTCGCCAAGCCGGCCTTCGTTGTGTTCACCGCCGGTCCACCCAACGCTCAGCTGATTTACGCTGACGCGATGGAATTGGTCACCGGGTTTGGTGCGCAGACCTGCCCTGTTATCCTGCCCGACCGCGCAACCTATCGCCATGCAGTTGCAGGCGGGCAGACCATCTTCGATCTTGATCCGGCAAGCAAGGCGGCGTGCGAGATCGAACAGCTTCACATGTGGGCGTGTGAACAGCTAAATATGTCCATACGCGAACAGGAAAGGATGTCCGCATGAACCGCTTCGCTAACCTCGCTGACAAGCAAGCGAAGGACAATGCGACGACCGAACCCATATCGCTTGCAGCTCCCCCACAAACCACGCCAAGCCGTGTGGGTCGTAAAGCGATTTCGGGCTACTTCTCGCCCGAGCTCTCGCTGGCCATGCATACCTGCGCGCGGCGCAATGGTCTCAGTCTGCAGGACCTGATGGCCGAAGCTTTCGACGATGTCCTGCGCAAATATGGCGAAAGCCCGATCGGATCGTGAAAGGAGAGATCATGAGCACCCCTAAAAAATTGCTGTGCGTCGCGCGCATCGAGTTCCTGATGCTCCGATACCAGCTCGCGGCGCTCCTGGTCACCTCGGCCCTTCTGCTCAGCCCACTTGCGATATTGCCATTGATCGGCGGCGCGGCGGCATCGGCTATCTTCGCATCCGGTACGGTTGCCTTGGCGTTCCTTGCCCAATGGCAAATCGCAAAACGTCTGTTTATGGGTCCACCCGCCAGTGCAGCGCTGATTCGTGTAGCGCGTAACATGCTGCCGTTGGCCTGTCGCGCCAAGTTCGACCACGAGGTTGTCGGCGAGCTTGAGAAATGCCGGACGCCGCTTTCGGCCTGGCGGATTGTCGACCTGCATCGATCCGTTCGGCGGAAGTGGTGCAACACGCGCAACAGTGATGTGGATCTTCTCGAGCAACATCTCGCTGCGCAGTTCGCGGAGGTATGTGACTGAAAGTGGGCCGGAAGCCGACCAACCGGTATCTGCGACAATGACCCGAAAGCTGCCCTCATCGCACGGGTGAACGTACCGGTAATAGCAGCGAGGTCAGACGCGCTGCAGAGAATGGCTGTCTAAGGTCAAAACCCTCCTTGTATCTTCCACTGGCCGCGTTGGCAGCACCTTCTGTGGACGAAACCGGAACGAACCTATTGCATTTTCGTCCACTCCGTGGCCTTAATAATCGAAAGAAAATCAAGCACCACGGGGCACAAATGGAAGAAAATGAAAAAATAAGGGAAAATTTCGTCCACTTGGCGCGAATCGCATTGTCTGAGCGCCAGCAAGACGTACACAGCTTTTTGCATCGGATCGTAAGGCGTTCCGATGATGCCAAGCTTTCGCAGGAGCTGGTCGAACTCTTGCGCCAGAAACCAACCCGATCGTCTCCCCTGCGCAAGAAGCAAGAGATGGCGCTACCGGTGGATGCAGACTCCCGGTTTCAACTCCTCCGAGTGGAAGAACATCCGGAGCTCCCACATGAGCCGGTGTATACCGATGCACTCAAGGGCACGATCGACCGCCTTATCGATGAAAGAAAGAACTCCGGCGCGCTTTTCGATGTCGGCCTCGAGCCGACACGAACCATCCTCTTCACCGGCCCACCGGGGGTCGGAAAAACAATGACGGCGCGGTGGATCGCGCGACGCCTCGGAGTACCGCTTCTAACTCTGGACCTGTCGGCGGTGATGAGTAGCTACCTTGGCCGGACCGGCTCAAATCTTCGGCATGTCCTTGATTTTGCGAAATCGATGGAGTGCGTATTGCTCTTGGACGAGCTCGATGCAGTTGCGAAGCGGCGCGACGACAGCGGGGAGATTGGCGAGCTCAAGCGCCTCGTTACCGTACTCCTTCAGCAACTCGATGATTGGCCCTCCTCGGGCATGCTCATCGCTGCCACCAATCACGAAGAGCTTCTCGATCCGGCTGTCTGGAGACGGTTCGAAGAGGTCGTCCATTTCGACGTGCCGAGCGCGGACGCGGCGGAAGCCTTTATTTCATCCCTTCTCAAAGGATTCATGCCGAAGGCTGATGCATGGTCTGAAGTCTTGGCGCTTTCGCTGTTGGAACAATCTTACAGTGATATCGAGCGCAAAATTACCGGGGCCCGCCGTGGGGCGGCACTGAACGGAAAGAAGCTCAGCGATCATCTCGTTCCACTCATCGCGGTCGATTCACAAACCAAGCAGCAAAAGATCGAACTTGCGGTGAAGCTGTATGCCGAAAAGCTGGTGTCGCAACGCCGAGCCCAGGAACTCACAGGCGTTGCGCGCGACACAATACGCGATCGCCTTAATGCGGACAACGAAAGCTAAAACATCATGGCACAGAATTTCCTTCTCGGTCGCGGCGAGCGCCTAACCAAAGACGTTATCGTGCGTTCTGGCGGCGGCCCTAAAGATGCGCCCTATAGCTTCGGCGAAGCACGGCGGCGCCTTACCCCGATGATTTCCGAGACGGTGCAAAAGATCGAGAACCTGCCCGACGATGCATGTCCGAATGATCGCGCGATCATATCTCTCACGCTCAACCCAGAATATATCGCGAAGTCGTATTTCCCGTTCGAACTGATGCGCGATGTTGGGATGGAAGTGGTCGGCAGTCGGCCCGCTAGAGTCAAACCCGAAAAGCGCTCCCGCAATCGGCCGCCTGTAGAAACCATTTCCACACAGCTCTTCGCGCGCGCGACGCGTTCAGCTTTGCGAAGCTGGGAAAATGCGCTGCCCGACTGGCCCGCTACGTCGGGCCGGGAAAAGGAACTTCCTTCGATCGAGGAGATTTCTGCGCCTATTCCGAGCAGCAAGATCAAGGGCGTGCTTCCTGAGACAGGCACGTTCCCGTTGGAAATCGTCCTTCACGCAGGAGAGCTTGAAGGCGAGATGGTGCTGCTGGATCAATTCGGAGATTTTCTCGAGGCTCGCGGCATTGAGCGGAACTTCGGCCGCCGGTTTTACGCGAAAGGTCTGTGTTTTCTCGAACTTGATGCCGAGTCCGAGCGGGCTGAAGAGATCGCTGTGTTCTCAAGCGTGCGCGCGCTGCGCAAGATGCCCGAGCTGAGGGTTCTTCGCCCGACGATTCGTTCGGCGGGCATCCCGACGGCCATGCCCGATCTCCCCGATGAGCCGCCCATATCGCGTGAGACACGCGTCGCCATTTTCGATGGTGGTGTGCCGCCCGGGCACCCTCTCACGGAGTGGGTAACGCCTTACGAGCTTCCCGACATGTTGCCAGCGACACAGGATCTGTACGAGCACGGCGTGGCGGTGACGTCGGCCGCGTTGTTCGGCCACATTGATCCGAAAAAACCAATCCCGCGCCCCTTCGCAGCAATCGATCATTATCGCGTGTTGGACGAGGATCCGGCTCAGAACCTTCACGAGCTATATGAAGTGCTCGAGCGAATCGACGGGGTGCTTTCGGGCCAGCATTACGACTTCATCAACCTCAGCATCGGTCCTTGCCTGCCGATTGAAGACGACGACGTCCATGCATGGACGGCAGTACTTGACGATCGACTCTCGAGAACTTCGACCTTGGCCGGTATCGCCGTGGGCAATGACGGCGAAGGCGATGCGCTAGCAGGCCTCAACCGGGTTCAGGTGCCAGCCGATTGTGTAAATGCGCTTGCGGTCGGTGCCTGCGATACCATGGACGATGACTGGCAACGCGCCTCATATAGTTCGGTCGGGCCGGGGCGAAGCCCCGGGATAATAAAGCCCGATCTGGTCGGATTTGGAGGCTCGGTTGCGCGACCTTTCGTGGTGGTGAGCCATGAAATGAGCCCTCAGCTGAACACGACCGGTGGGACATCGTTTGCGACACCCGCAGTTGTTCGGATGGCTTCGGGAGTTCGCGCGCACTTCGGCGGCAATCTGAACGATCTCGCGATACGCGCGCTGCTAGTTCATACAGCCGAGGGGACCGACATCGACGCCAAGGAGGTTGGTTGGGGTCGCGCGGCGCAGGACATCAATAGCATCGTCCTTTGCGCTGACGATGAGGTGCGGATTGTCTACCAGGGCGAAATTTCTCCGGCAAAGTACATTCGCGCTGCGATCCCGATGCCCGACGAAGAAATCTCTGGCATGGTGAATATGAAAGCGACGGTCTGCTACAAATCGAACACCGATCCGCATCATCCGGGCAATTACACGCAGGCCGGTCTGGAGCTCACCTTCCGTCCGCATGACGGGAAGTTTTCACGAGACAACCAGCTGCATGCTGATACGAGGTCGTTCTTCGGCACATCTCAGGCCGGCGCGACAGAGGAAGAACTGCGCCGCGACGCCTGGAAGTGGGAGAATTGTTTGCACGGCAAGATTCGGATGCAAGGTCGCTCGCTGAGTAACCCTGTGTTCGACATTCACTACAATTCACGGCTTGAAGGGCGTAATTTTTCGCCCGACGAGAAGCTGCGATATGCTTTGGTCGTGTCGGTCCAGGCAAAGGCAATCGCCGATCTTTATAACCAGATCGTCCGACGCTACGCAGCACGCCTTGAGCCGCTGCGGCCTGTGCTGGAGGTGCCAATTCGCACTTGAGTTCAAAATCTGTAGTCGCTTCTTTCGATGCGGTGATGCCGGTCGCCAAAGCTATTTGTCTAGCAGTCCACAACCTGGACGCGTTGTACGCACAAGCAGCGACATTAGCTTGCAGGGTAAGCAACCGGAATATTGGCATCTAGCCGACCTAATACGTCCTCGAACGAATGACTGCTTCAGGCGAACGGAATCAATCGGCGGAATGATCGAGATCAGGGCGCAAAGCTGCCGATAGGAAGGCCCAGTTCCAGCGTACCGCGACCTGCGAAAAGATCTGACAGTTCAAAGATTAGTCGCTCAGTTTCCCGCCCGACTCGGGATCGAGAAACCACGATGCACCGAGTTCGAAATCGGGGTTGGCTGCTGCAATTGGGCCATCAGGCTCATCGCCAATGTATGGCGAGCGAGCGGTTTGCACATTACCGCCATGCCGAAGCAACTCGGCTGAGATTTTGGCCCTTCCGCTAAGGATATGGAGCAGCCACTCCAGATCCGCGAGCATTTGCACCACCCCGCGGCCGGCGAGCGAATAATACAAGCAGCGCTGGAAATCGTCGCAACGGGTCGACAGGATACGCGCCAGCTTCGCTTTAGCATCTGCGTATTCCTCATGAACCGCCTGTAGCGCTTCAAAGAGTTCGAGCGAGGCATAGTAGGCATCGAATGGATCTACACCGATGCAGGCGTTCGCCAATATGCGTCGGGTAGGACGGTTCGCCTCATCCAGCGCCGCGTCTGTGAGCGTGATTTCGAGATCGAAAGGACCGATGTCGAATGACCCAGGATTGAATGATGCAGGCATCGCTTGCCCCTTTCGTGGACAGATTATGGAGAAGGAGCCCTTCGGGCAATCACCACAATCGGTTTGCGCATATAATCGGGAATTGGCCGGGGTAAAAAAGAGGAGGGGGAGGGGCGGCATCGAACGAAGGAGAAGTTCGATGTGCAACAATTCGCTCGAAATTGGTCACGATCTTGAGGACCGGATGAACGAAGTAGCGACGCAATTTGCGCAGGCCGCCGATGGAGCCCCATACGTAGTCTACGCTATTCTCGATCCCACCAAGACCGATCCGAGAAGCCGATACCAAGCGCTACCTTTTTACGTGGGGGAAACGAAAAACCCGCATGGTCGAGCGATCGATCATATTCGTCGAGCTCTTGCGCAAAAGGACAAGTATCAGTCCGCTAGATCAGAAATCTATCGTTTGATGCTGGCCAACCAACTACCGCGATTCATTGTGCTCGAACGATGTTCGACGCGCGCTCAAAGCCTGGAGGCGGAATTGCGCTGGTCGCAACAACTCCTGAAGTGGAGCTACTCTCTGTCCAATTGCCTCCCGGGCCAGTCGCGCATCATCAACAAGCTCCACTATGAAAGGCTCATCGCCAACCGCCTATGGAAACTGACTATGGTTGAAGCCCATGCCGCAGGGATCACTATAACGGAGTCGTGCCCATCTGGATGCTACCGGAAGGTAGTGGAGCTGAGTGCTTGCGCGGCTTCCGAGAACTCGGGGCGAAAACTGGCATCTCTCAAGGAAACGATCACAGCTTGCAGCAGGTGCCAATCAGAGCCGACCATCGCGATTGCGGAGCAGAACGGCTCTCAGACATCCTGGAAACGGCCATCGCACAATGCTATTGATCTACCTCGACTGCTATCACCGCATCGCCAGTGACGAGAAGTGACGACACGATGAAGCCGGCGCCGATCGGCATCGGGGCAAGGCGTACATTCAGAATGGCGTTTGCACCGAGATCTTTCGCACTCTCGCACATTTCCAACATGACTTCTTCGTAGACTTGTCCTGCGTCTTTGCGCGGATCAAGCAGCCCCACCTTGATGTTTCGCGACGATCCGACAATCGCCAGGTGCTTCGAGATCGTCCAACCGGGAAGTGATGGGGCCGAAGTCACCATGTGGGTTGGAATGGCGAGCTCTCTTGTGCCTCCGCCAAAAACATCGCGCATACCCATCAGCGCGGATCTCTTTCAGATACGAAGCGTGCCGGGCCATCGGCGGCGATTTCCAGCGCTCGTTCCATGACGGCGAAAAGTACTCGTCGTTCTTCGACGCTATCTGCTGGGCTCCCGAGCAAAGTCACCGTCTGATGTCCGCCTACAGTCGCGTTGGTCTCGCGATTTGCGAGGGTCACGAGCGCCCACGCATAAGCTCTGTCTTCTAGGATGCCGCTGGTACCTCGCAGATCGACGTATAAATTCTGTGCTTCGAGGAAGGCGCATAATTCCTCGTATTGATCGAGGTTTGAGAGCGCTGACTCAACAGCCTCCTTATACGCAGGGTCGTACTCGATAATGATTTGGCAGGCACTTTGTGGATCGGGTAGCGCGTCGGCCGCAAAGAGCGCGGTGTGCGCGGACCACAAGAAAAACGGTGTTGCCCAGAGATTTCGTGCGGTCTTCACTTTGGCGCCTCCAAATTAACTGAGAGGCGGACCCGAGCCGGGTGTTAGTAACCTGGACTTGCGCACAGGCGCTGCCGCCTTTGGGCAGAACCTTGGACATGCGCGACAGCCACCCGGCCGAAACTGGTTCGACCGGTCGCAAGATTGCGAGGTTACTAAGCCTCACCCGCGGGACTGACCGACGGGCGTGTTCCAATTATCCGAGATCGTCGTTTAGGTGAAGGCTGTTATGCGACGGTAGTATCCGGACAGGTTCCAGTCTGAGTGAGCGCGAAGCGCGATGTCTGAGAGTGGGTTGAATGCAGACTGGCAGCTTTCGAATGGAAACGTCATATTGGCGGACATGAGGTTGTGGCGGCTAACACGATTAGGTCATCAGACGTTGGATGGAAAAGGTGCCGAGCTGTCGGGCGGGCGATACTCTTCTCCGGGTCTGCCAGTAGTCAGCCTTGCCAGTGAAGCCGGGGCTGCGGTCTTGATCGCTCTTAGGTATTGGCTTGATCGCCTCGACGAAGCACCGAACGATCTCACTCTTGGTTGGACGAATATTGACTCAAGACCGGAGCGCGCGCCCGATGGTTTGGCCGAGGGTGAGATTAAGACGCTTGTTGATGATTGGATCGTCAATCGCAACTCACTGCTATTGGCAGTTCGATCCAAAGTTCTCCCCGAAGCAGATGTCGTTCTCCTGAACCCGGCGCATGAGGATGCTAGAAGCGTTTCCCCCTTACAAACTCGACCGTTCCGCTTTGATGAGTGCCTCCATCGGCCCCCGATGCTTGACGCATTCCGCGAAAGAAGAGGCTCAGACTAACCTTGGCAGTCCGATCGTCTCAGGCTTCCTTCTATAACGGCGGCGATTGCTGCAATCGGATCGGAAGCTGAAATATGATCTGATTAGAATACTCCGCACCATGTGTGCCGGACCCGAGCAAGTCCGGCACACCTTTCCGCCAAGTCCTATCGGACTTGTGGTGGGCTTCCTGCGGGTTCGCCGCCATTCCCAACGCCGCGCTCGATCCGCCCCACAGTGCGGCGTCTCCTGCGGTCCCCGCGCTTGTCGGGTCCGGGTCCCCATCGTGCTAGGTCGCACGGCCAGTCGCTGTCGATTGGTCAAGCGAAGTTGCCTGAACAACTGACCTGAAATTCTCCAAGATTTCGGGGTGGCGAGTTTCGAGAAACCGCTCGATCTCGCGCTTGCCAAGCAGGCGTTCGAGGAACCCCGATGCCACGACCAGCACGAGCATGTCGTCGCCGTAGGACATCTCCAGTTCCTTATAGTCGGTACTGAGCTCGGACATTTCCCGCTCCAATCGCTCCATCTGTTCGGTCGATAGGCCCGTCGCCTTGCGCTGTTCGTCAGGATTGAGGAGGTCTTCCGGTTTGGTCGTTGCGAGCAGGGCCTTCGCATAGGAGGAGGTGAAGTTGTTCGCAGAGACCATCAGCTCCGCCACTTCAAGCTGGCGGAGTGGTTTCATCTTGCGCAGCTTCTGGAAAGCGACGTGGCCAACCTGCTTGTCCTTCAGCAACTCGGCGACGTCGTCGCTTATGCCTCGCAAGAGATGGCGCCGGTTGCGGATCACCTTGATGTCGACATTGAGTGCGCGCGCGAGCTTCTCCTCTGAAACACCGCGATCGAGCGCGCGGACGATCATGTAATGCTCCTGGATCACCGCAAGCCGATTGACCCGCTTGTTATAGGTGAAGGATTCGTCGTCATGCGCGATGATGCAGGGCACCTCGCTAATCCCCTGTTCGCGCAAGGCCGCGAGCCGCACGTGTCCGTCGAGAAGGAGATAGGCTCCACCCTTCTGACGCGCGACCGATAACGGCTCGATGATACCGACTTCGCTGATCGAAGCGGAAATACGGCTGTATTTGACGCTCTGCTGAAGTGTCTTCGGCAGCGCCTTTGTTGGCAACAGCTTCTCGATCGGAAGGGTGATCACATCCTGATCGAATGCGATCTTGATCGGCTTGGTCATGGGGAAATCCCTGTACCAACACGCTCGGCCAGTGCTTCGGGCAACGAGGTGATGCCTTCTGCTCGCATCAGGGTCACGAAGTGCTCATCCGCAAGCAGGCGGCGAAGAGCATTGGACACGAACAGCAGGCGGCTGCGTGCCAGCAAAGCGCGCTTGATCAGGAGCTTCTGGCGTTCGGTTTCGCGCTGGTAGGAGCGGATCAGGGTTTCCGAACTGACCCGCCGCGTTCGCACATCCTTGCCCGAGCCGCGATGGACCTGCTTGCCGCTCACCTTACGCTGCTCGATGATCTGCCGGATCGCGAGGACCTGATTTCCAGGCAACTTGTTCTGCTCGTAGGCTTCGGCGAGCGCCTTCTGGACCTCGCCTTCCTTGGCTCTCGCGATCTCCATCGCGATCGAATGCGGAATGGTGCCGCGCTCGACCGCGTTGATCAGTTTTTCTTCACCTTGCTCGAGCAGAACACAGATGGCAGCGACATAGTCGACCGAGAACCCGACTTTCTTGGCAATTTCTGCGTGCGAATAGCCGCGCTGAGACAGCTCTCCGATCCCGTGGACCAGTTCGAGCGGGCTGTGCTGGCGCCGTGCCAAATTCTCGACCAAGCTCATGACAAAGCAATCCTCTTCGCTCGCTTCGACGATCATGGCCGGGATTTCCGAGGCGCCGAGGGCGATGAATGCTTCGAGCCTGCCTTGACCACAGACCAGATCGTAGCGGTTCTTTCCGGGTCGCTGGCTGACGGTGATTGGCTTCTTGAGGCCAAGAGAGGCGATGGAGTCGACCAGTTCCTGAAACACGCGCTTGTTGCGCACACGTGGATTGAGCACGGTGATGAGGTCGATCGGAACTTGACGAATTTCGGTGCTTGCGTCGCTCATGCCGCCTTCCTCAGCGATGTGCGACGAGTCAGTTCGACGAAAGCGTCGAGGCTATCGTAGCGGAAAGCATCGAGAAGGATGCCATTGTCGGGCGCGAGGCGTAGCTTCGGGGTTCGGTTGAGGTCCAGCCACGGGAATAGATAATAATCGCGCACCGTCTGGTTGTCGTCCTCCATCCGGATGGCGATAGTAAGATCGGGACGAAGACCGCTATCGAAACGAACCTGCCAGCGCATACCGCCTGACGGTGAGACGTGGCAGCGGGCGATAACGAGTGCGACGGTGAACTCCTCGTTGATCCGCAGGAGATCCGATACGGGATCGTGGTCGACAATGCCGCCCTGCTTCTCGATCTCACCGATCACCGACGCGACAATTTCGGGGTGCATGGCACGCAGCGCTCGATTGATCTCGATGTAGCTGTAATCGCGCGATGGTGTGTAGCCGACGAGTTCATAGGCGCGGGTCAGGCTTCCAAAGCGATGCCGGAATGTCGAGCTCGACGGCATGTCCTCCATCTCGTCGATAACCACGCCCGACAGCCACCCCTTGTCGGCAAACAATTGTGACAGGCGGTCGAGCAATTCCTGATCGGTGAACCGGCGCGAGCGCTCCTGAATGATGCGTTGGGCTGCGTCGAAGAAATCCTGCTCGACGATCGGCTCGAAAGCGCCATCCTGCCGCACCCACATGTCGGGCGGATTGGCGACACGCTTTGCTTTCAGCTTGTAGGAAATACGGTTGTAGACATTGTTGCCGATGTATTTCTCGTTGGTCAGGATCTGGTGGACGGTCCCGCGTGTCCATTCTCTCCCAAGGTCGGTCCGGAGTCCCTCGGCGTTGAGTACATCGGCGATCTCGCTTTCACTACGCTGCTGCACGACGAACATGCGGTATAGACGACGCACCGTCTCGACCTCCTCCGGCGGTCCGGGTTGAAGAATCACCCGGTCGGTCTGCAGGCTCTTGTGCTCGCCGCGAGCGAGTTCGGCCTTCACCCGGCCATGCTCGTCGACCAGTACGCGTCTGAGGCCGAAGCCGGCCGGGCCACCCTGTCGATAGCCAAGCCGTATTAACCGGCATTGTCCGGTAAAGACCTTGGCGGACAGCTCCCGGCTGTATTCGCCGGCCATCGCGCGCTTCATGCTCTTGATGATGGTAGCACTAAGGCTTCCGTCATTCTCGAACTGTTCCGCGCAATAGTGAACTGTAATCCCGCCCTCACGGCAGATGAACTCATAATAGGCGCTTTCGTCGGCGTCCTGAAACCGGCCCCAGCGGCTCACATCATAAACGAGCACAGCCTCGAAATCGGCTGCCCCGCATCGGACATCCTCGATCAGTTGCTGCAGCGCCAAACGCCCTTCGAGCTTCAGCCCGCTTTTGCCGGAATCCTCATAGGTCTTGACGATCTCAAAGCCGCGCCGCGCGGCATATTGCGCAATGATCTCTGCCTGGTTCTCGGTCGAGTATTTCTGATGCTCGGTCGACATGCGCACATATTGCGCGGCTCGAACTAGCGATCCTTCGTGGTCTTTGTCTTGTCCTTCTTCGGCCGCCTGCATCTGCCAGATACTTTCATTTTCTCACGGAATGACACCCTTCGATTCCCTCGAATATCTATTGGGAGTTCAGTGGTATGTCGTTCACGAAGAAGGACCGAAGTCTTCAGTCGAAATCAGGAAAGACTTTTCCGGAATTGTCGCCATCGGCATTGAGCGGGGCGCTTGCACTTGCGCTCAAACAGGAATTTGGTGAGCTGCCATCGTCGGTCAAAACCGTCGCGAAGCTGACCAACTCCAACGAGCGGGCGGTGCGAAACTGGTTCGATGGAAAGAACAGCCCAAGCGCGGACAATCTTGTCATCCTGATGAGGCATTCCGACCAGATTTTGCGGACCGTGCTTGAACTGGCGGATCGGCGCGATCTTATGCTTGCAGTTGGCCTTTCGAGCCTTCGCGCTCAACTCGTGGACGTACTATCGGCGATCGATGAGGTGCAGGGTAGTTGATCTGGCATGAGCCAACGATCGCCTAGTCGTTAAGTTCGATCGGAAGCTGGCGCGCCGAATTATGCTAGATCCCACCATTAGCTTCGATGTGGGGCCTTACGCCAATCCAGTGTATCGAGGTTAGCTCGAACCCATTGGTCTGCCTACTAGTTTTGCCGCATCCGGATCGTAGGAAAATTGAGTGATCGAGCCGTCTTTGATCTTCTCTACGGCCTCATCGATGACGAAGAGCGGGACAAGAAACCATTCGCGCGGGGTGACCTGATGGCCGAAGCGATCCTGAATCTCGATGTTCAGCCTGGCTCGACCGAACAGTCGGTGGATCAGCTTTTCCAGCTTTGAGCGGTTGATGTTGAACAGCTCATAGGTGGCGATGATTTCGACATCGGCCATCAGGAATGTCGGATCCAGCTTTGCATTGGCGATCCGCTTATCGACCTGGCCACCAGTCACCCCAATCTTGTGAAGCACGTTCCGATGCTGTGCGACGCGAGGGTCGTCTGATTTGCTCCGCAGAACGTAGATTGTCCCGCTGGCTAAATCCTCCTCGTCGTTTTCGCTGGCGAAAAGCGGGCCGGCAGTTGGTTCGGTGATGCGGCGACCAGCTTCGTCCTTGTAAAGTGCCCGCTGCAGTGAACGAAGTAGCAGGTCGCTCTCGGTCTCGTTGGAATAGATCACACGCAACCGCGCATCGGCCTCACCATTGGGAGCTTTGATAGGCTCACCGACGTTGGCGACATAGGCAATCTGGCCGCCGAGGATGAAGAACTGCCCCTGGCCGATATCTGCCTTCAGGAACCCGGAATCCTTGACGAAGGGGCGCGTGGTTCTGGTCCCGGAATCAAGATCGGCCTGCACAGCATCGAATAGCGGCTTGAACTGGTCGAAGTCTTCGCACCGTTCGCGGTTGGCAATCTCCTCGGCGGCGCGTTTTTCTGTCGCGGAGCGGACATGGCGTAGCTGTGTGATATCGGAGCTGCCCGCCGCGCCATCGAGTTCGGCAAGCAGTTCATCATCGTCCATGTCTTCTGCTGGAGCCGATGGGGTGGGTTCTGCTGCCGCCAAAAGACCCTGATGATCGAGGGGCGTCAGGAGGTCGTGATATTCGCACAGGCCGCGCAGGCGATCCAGGCGGACCGCGTAGAGCCGCTCGAAAATATCCCGCTGCTCGCCATGCTGCGGTGCGCGGCCGTTCTGATCGACGAAACGCTGGATCTCCTCGAAACCCGCGATGACTCGCTCTTCCTTGGCTGAACGCTGAACCTTCTTTTCGGGCTGGGCAAAATCCGCCAACTCATTGCGCAGGTCGTTGAGATCGAGGTCACTCATAGCGGCCCTCATCCTTGAACCGGACAAATGCTGCTGCGCCTTCGGCCATTCGCTTTTCCCAGGCGTCGGCCGAGCTGATCGACGGCAGGCGCCCGCGTTCCTTCTTGAAGCGGACCGCACGCACTGCCAATTCCTTCGCCTCTTCAGGCGTCAGGCTGGTGCGCTTGGCGGAAATGGCTGCGGCGACCTGCTTCAGGCTGTCCTCGCTCATGGTTTTGGCGAGGATGGCGTAGGCTTCGCCGAACGGGTTGATCCGGTCGATCAGATCGATGTCGAGCTCACGCACATCCATCGCGAATTTGCGCACACCGTCGATCAGGGCGGTATTGGCTCCCTGTTCCTTGTCATCGCCAGCGGCAATACGCGCTGCCTGCTGAGTGAGATTCAGAGCAGCGATGGCGTGCTGGCGTACCGCTTCCTGATCTTCGTCATCCAGCTCCGGGTACTTGTCCTTGATGATCTTGCCCAAACGCACCTGCGTGAGTTCCTCAGGAACCAGCTCCTCATCGAACAGGCCACGCTCGATCGAGCGTTTGTCCTGCACGAAGGTGGCGATCACCTCATTCAGATCCTCCCGGCAAATGCGTTCTGCTTCGGGGCTCTTGGGTTCGGCCAGCCCCTTGATTTCGATCTGGTAAGTGCCGCGCTCCTCGTTGAAGCCGACATTGCAGCGATCCTTGTCGTATCCGGCTTCGCCATAGTCGAAATCGGGGTCTGCCTGGCTGGTCGGGGTCTTGGGCTTGAACTCGAAACGCGGGGCAAGAACCTGTTCCATCAGCAGGCTGGCAGCGATGGCTTTCAGTGTGTCGTTGATCGCCTCAGTCACCACGGATTCCGCAGCATCAGGTTCGGCGATCAGGTTTGTGAAGCGGGCGCGCGCCTTGCCCGGCGCATCGCGGGTGGCGCGGCCGATGATCTGGACGATTTCGGTCAGGCTGGCCCGATAGCCAACAGTCAGAGCGTGCTGGCACCAGATCCAGTCGAAACCCTCCTTAGCCATGCCCAGCGCGATGATGATGTCGACATGATCGCGGTTGTTCTTCTGGCTGGCGTCCTTCAGCGCCGCCGATACGCGATCGCGCTTGCCCGGATCGTCGTCGACTAGGTCGGCAATCCGCAAGGTGCGCCCGTCTGCCGTCCTGACCAGCTGGAACCCGGTCGCATCGTCGGTGCCCAGCCAATCGCCCAACTCCTCGATGATATGCTCCACTTCCCGATGCTTGTCCTTAGTGCTTTCGCGCGAATTGACGCTGGGGATGTGGATGATGGTCTTTTCCGCCGGGTCGAGCACCTCCAGGATGCTGTCGGAATAGGGGCCGGAATAGAAGAAATAGCCGATATCGAGGCTTTTCAGATGCTCATAGCCGTTGAGCTGCTCGTAATAGGTGTAGGTCACGCTGTCGAAACGCGCCTCGTCCTGCGGGGCCAGCACGGCTTCTGCGTCGCCGCGAAAGTACGAGCCGGTCATGGCGACGATATGCACCTTGTCGCGCGCAATCAGTTCGCCCAGATGCGTGCCCAGCCTGTTGTCCGGATTGGCGGAGACGTGGTGGAATTCGTCCACTGCGATCAGGCGATTGTCGAAGGCTTCCACCCCGAATTTATCGACAGCAAACCGGAAGGTCGCATGGGTGCAGACCAGCACCTTGTCATCGCTTTCCAGAAAGCTGCCCAGCGCATTGACCTTGCCGCCATCGGTGCCCGGCGCGTTGCACAGGTTCCAGCGGGGTTCCACATGCCAGTCCGTCCAGAAGCCATACTGCCTGAGCGGTTCGTCATTGAAGCTGGAGCCGATGCTTTTTTCCGGCACCACGATGATTGCTTGGCGCAGATCCTGATTGGTCAGCTTGTCGAGCGCGATGAACATGAGCGCGCGGCTCTTGCCCGATGCCGGCGGCGACTTAATCAGCAGATATTGCTCGCCCCGCTTCTCGAAGGCGCGTTCCTGCATCGGGCGCATGCCCAGTTCGTTCGATTTGGTGGAGGCACCATTCTGCGCATAGCTGACAGAAACGGAAGGGACGGTCTTGGTCATTTATCGGGCATCCCTTTTGATCTTTCTGCCATCGCACGGGCCAGATCGCGCGCGCCGTGGAAGACGGCGAGCACGGTCACCGTCTCGGCGGAAACTTCATAGACGACGATATAGGGCAGGCCCGTCACGGAAAGCTCGCGCGTATCGGGGATCCGGCCGACATGGCCCATGTTGGGGTAATCCCCCAGTCTGTCGACGCTATCGGAAATCGCATGGAAAACCCGTTCGGCCGCAGCCCGGTCTTCAAGCGAGATGTAGTCGATAATCGCATCAAGATCGCGCCGCGCGGCACTCGCATAAGTGACCCGCATCAGCGGCCAAAGCCGTGTTTCGCGGCGATTTCAGCATGGACATCATCGGCGGGGTGGACGCGGCCAGCGCGCGCGTCCGCAATCCCTTCCTTGATCCGCTCCACCTGCCAGGCATTGGCTTCCAGATATTGCTGCAGCGCCTGATTGATGACGTAATTGCGCGACCGGTCTAGCGCATGGGCGATGGAATCGATCTCGCTCACCATCTCCTTCGCCGCGCGAATGGTGATGGGGGAAGTGGCCGGTTCATGTCCCATAGCTGGCTCCTGATGCAGATGTAATCACCTGTAATCATAATTCGCAGTCGTCCGGCATACAAGCCAATTCCATGATGGCGTTTTACGTCCTTCAACCTCCGAATTCGGTGGCCGCCGATTTCCCCCGCTTCCATGCCTTATTGAGGTGGTCGTCATTGGCGAGGAAGAATTCCCCGCCCATTGAATCTGCCTTCTTGTGAAGGAACCGAACCATTTCCTGCTCGCCGCTTTTGGCATGATGAGACGATGGGAAAGGCGGGAGGCCTTCGACGAAGGTGGACTTTAAAATGCGCCATTCAAACTGCTTGCCTGGCAAGGCGCTGTTGAAGCTTTTGCAGCGCACTTCGGGGCTTTTGGAAAAACCCACCTTCACGATTCTACGCTTCCTTATTGGGCCACGCACGAAAGAACCAATGTCGTCACCGACAAGTTCAAGCATATAAAGGTGCTTCGGACCTTCGCTTTCGGACACATGAAAGCCGCTCTGAGAAACGGGTCCCGGTCGACTTGGTCGCATCAGGTCTTGCCCATCAGCGAACTCCGCGTGCTCGATCTCTCGCCCTCCAAAAACAGGGCCTTCGTACATTTGGAGGGCGAGAACCTTTCTCGCTTCTGCGCTGGTCAGTCGTTTGCAATACCTGCCGATGGAACGCCCAGCTCCAGCTGACCACGTTTCATCAGCAAAGTCTTCCACCCTTGGGCGATCCTCAGGGACCACGTGCCAGGCCCGCGTTGATTGTACTCCAAACAGCCATCGGCTCCTGTTTCGCGGGCTGGCTTGCTTCTCGGCCCATGCCTGCGGTGAGATGAATTGTTCGGACGGTCCGGCCAGATGTGACACTTGCTGCACACCGAGTACTCGGCCGGCCAGATCGGAGCGGAGACTTTTTGTGCCGTAGACGACGACAAGTGCGCCCGGCTCGCTTTCACGCAGGAACTTCGCTCTGTCGCTTTCGGATCCAAAGGCGAGCAAGCCCCAATTTTCCGGATCGTATCCGTAATAGCTAGTCAGCCACACGTTTGGCGGATCGGAATTGATCGCAGCCATGGGATCAACCAGACCATTGCCTGCAAGGCCATTTTCATGAGCTCGCTCAAAGGCAGCAACGCTTCCGTAAGTTGCCTTCACATGGGAAGGAGCGATCTGGCCAAAAGTCCGGTCAAGTTTATACCAGCCATGGGCGTCAAACATCTCAGCAAGCCCGCCATAATGTTTTTTAGCGATCCCATTGACTGCTTGTTTATCCCAACCACGCGGACGTTTCGCCATCACGCGGCCTTCTTGCCGGTCATCTTAGTGTAGAGCTCGAACAGTTTTTCGAGGCGTTCGGTGTCGTTCTTGAAGCGGCGGCCGATGTAGATGCGTTCCAGCACCTCGTCATTGGCGGCATGAGCATCACGCAATTCCGGGAACTGCTCATCCATCTTCTCGGCATCGTAGAGTTCGGCGATTGTGGCCGGGAAATACGCTTCCCTCGCCAGCAAGATTTTCTCCGCGCAATAGCTGAGATCGGCCTTGTTCTTCTCGGTGAGCGGGGGAACCGGAAGGGTGTTCCAACCCAAGGTGTTCGAGAATCGATAGTCAGTCTTAATCTTACCGCAAACCGTTGCGATCCAAGACAGTGCGACCTTTGAAACGAGCACTGCTATGTTCCACAATGGTGGATCGAAGAACGCAAAACCCCCATCACCAACAATCGCGCCTTTCGGCAAGGTGGCCACTGGGAAGAATTCTCTTTCCTCCGAAGAGTGCCGGGGGATCTGGAAGACAGTCTCATTGCCGCGCTGTCGAACTTGTTGGAATGCGTACGGGCTATCGGCACCAGCCTTCGTCAGCTCTTTGTCGCTTTCGTTTCTCATCTCCGCGACAATGTCGAAACGCTTTTGAAAGCCCGGTAGATCCTTGAGGGCCTCGTACTGCGCCTTTGAAGCCCAAATGCAGTAACGCCCTTCACCGTGCGTTGCGTCGTGTGCCCCAAAGAATGGCCGAATTACCTGAAATTCTTCGCCAGCCTCCGAGCGCAATTGGTGTGCAATATCGGCATCAAAAATCAGCCCGCCCCCGTCAGCCGGTTTGCTGCCATTCACAACGGCTTGAAGCCCTTGAATGGGCTTGGACTTATTCTCGACGTAGACGTCGTGATACGGCACTAGATAAGCGTTGATGTTTGGGACATCACGGACCGTGTCGTCTTTGCCGCTATACAGCTTCGCCATCCCTGACTGTCGCGAAATCCCGACAATGCAAACTGTGACACCGGCATTCTTGGCGGCAAGGTTTTTCCAGCTGAAGGACGTGACAGCGAAATTGATCCTCAGCTGATCTTTGATGATGCTTGGCCAAAACCGAAATACCTGCTCGCCTTGGCAGATGGAGTTTGTCGAAACGAACGCTGCTGCGGAATTCTCCACCTTCCCGTAATCGGCAGCTTTCATTAGCCAACCGCAAACGTAGTCCAGCGACTTCCATGCGTCGATCCTGCCGCGAAACACTGCTTCCAAATCGGCTTTGCGCATTTCGGCTTCGCGCTTGAGACGTGCCTTCGTTTCCTTGCTCGCACCTTTTGGAGCCTTGGTCGTTGCGCCAATATATGGCGGGTTCCCGCAGATATATGTCTCACCACCTTCGTTCTCGAAGTCGATCTTGGCCTGATCCAGCGGCGCGCCATAAAGATCGTCGGCGAAGATCTTCCCGCCGCCTTTCCCGGTCGGCTCACAGACCGTCAGCCAGTCGAGCCGCAGGGCATTGCCCTGGACGATCCAGTTCTGTGCATCGAGCGGCAGAAATTCCGCCAGAGCCAGCTTCTGCCCGCGATAGAGCACGTCGGACTGAAATTCCGCAATGATGAGCGCGAGCCGGGCGATCTCCGCCGGAAAATCGCGCAGTTCGATCCCGCGAAAATTGGTCAGCGGAATGTCCGATGCGCGATCGGTCTCATCGCGGCGCTGATTGATCTCCGCCTCGATCTTGCGCATTTCCTTGTAAGCGATGACGAGGAAATTGCCCGATCCACAGGCCGGATCGAACACGCGGATTTTCGCCATCCGCTTGCGCAGGTTGAGCAGCTTTACCTTGTTGTCGCCCGCTTCCTCCAGCTTGGCGCGCAGGTCGTCGAGGAACAGCGGGTTCAGCACCTTCAGGATGTTGGGCACGCTGGTGTAATGCATGCCCAGCGCGCCGCGCTCCTCATCATCGGCTACGGCCTGGATCATGCTGCCGAAAATATCGGGGTTGATCTTCGTCCAGTTCAGCCCGCCGATATGGATCAGGTAATTGCGCGCCGACTTGTTGAAGCGCGGCACATCCAGCGATCCACCAAACAGCCCGCCATTCACATAGGGGAAGGGCCGCGCCCAGCTCTTGATGCCTTGCGCCTCGTGGTTCTCCTTGCGCGTATTCATCGCGCGGAACAGTTCGGCAATCACCTCATGCGTGTTCGAACTGTCCCGCTCGCTCATCTTCTCGACCGTCCCGGTGAAGGGATAGCTGGGGTGGAAGATGCTGGTATCCTCCGCATAAAAGCAGAAGATCAGCCGGGCCATGAAATGGTTCATATCCGCGCGGCGGGCGGCGGTATCCCAATCGGGATTGTCCTGCAGCAGCTCCAGATAAAGCTTGTTGAACAGGCGGGTGGCGCGAATGTCGAACGAACTTTCGCGCAGCTGGGGAATGGTGGTGATGCCCGCCAGCGGCAGGAAGAAGCCGAACTTTTCGGCAAATTCAGGATAGGGGCAGGAAAGGATGTCCCCGCTCGCCAGATCCTGTGCTTCGAGCATGTCGCCATCGGTGGCGAGGATGAACTTGGCCTTGGCCTTTGCGGTAGCCGGGCTGTCGCGCAGGGCGGTGAGGGTATGCGTGACCTCACCCGGCGCCGTGACGGCGATGTGGATGTGGTTGCGCTGAAGAACGCCGCCCAGATCGGACTTGTTGGTGTTGCCAGAACGCAGCCGCTTGATCTCGGTGGGCTTGCGCCCAAAAGCCTCCAGAAAGGCGTAGGGGAATTCGGCAGCGTCAAACGGCTGCTCCGCCAGTATCTCTATGGCTTCAGCTATTTCGGTGGCGTTCATTCAGACCTCTCGCGGGATGCCCGACGGTCGTGCGAGTAGCGGTGAATTTGCGGATTGAAATCAATCATCGATCTGGTTGAGCGAAATGGGAGTCGATTTCACATCACCCAATAGAAGTAACCGTGCGACACGGTGTCCGGCATATCCCAAGGCCACGCCTGAAGCTGCCAAACAGCCCAAGACAAGATGATAGAGTCCTAGATCGCCGCCAAGTACACTGCGATCCGTCGCGGCAGCAATAATCGCAATTCCCAGGAAACTTATGGCCGTGACACGGAGGAAATTCGCCAATCGACTAAGCTGCCTCTCGAGTTCCTCATGATCCGATAGACGCGCCATCAATCCTCTCCCATCAGTTCAAATACCGCCGCGACTTCCTGGTTGGGTGAGGTCCGGTTCGTGTGACATGTCTTGAAGATGTAAGCACCGATCTTGCCAGCCTGCGTGGGGGTCAGTTGCAAACCTCTTTTTGAGGACTCGGCGAAGATCTCCGAAACCAGTTCGCCGACGGCCACGCCGACATCGTCAGGATGAAGGCAATCCGTTCCTGTGACGAGCCATGAGAATGAAATGCCGAAACGTTCGCAGAAAGCCAGAGCGACGGAGAGCGGTATCTCGCGTTTGCCGGTCTCATAATTTTTGTATCCGCGATCTGAGATATGCAGCAACGCCGCTACCTTACTCTGCGGAAGATCGTGATCTTTCCGGGTCTCCAACATTCGACCACCGATGGCAGCTGCATTTATCAACTGGACAAATGTTCCCTTTTTATGCACAAATGTTCACTAATGACGATTCGCGTTCCTATTTATACCGCTTTGTGCACCAGGAGGTCCAAATGTCTACGCTTGACGCTGTTGAACTGATCAGTCCGCGGCAACTGGCGCGACGGACCGGATGGGCCGAGAAACGCATCCGAACCCTAATCGACAACCGGCACCTCAGGTACATTCGGATCGGCACCAGGTACCTCCTCCCGGTGAATGCCGTGGACGAATACATTGCTCGCGAGATGGTCGAACCAGTCTCTGAAGTGAAAGCGCGGGGCGAGGGCGATGATTGAATCCTGCCCAAATTTGAGCCGCGCGCTTACCGCCGAAGAATGGGTGGAAAAACTCGCCGAGCGAGGCATCAAGATATCGGCTCGGTGGCTGAGGGAGCGAGCCGTCGAGCTTGGTACCTTCCGGAAGATGGGCCGGACTGTCTTGATCACACCGGAAAATTTGGATCTTATCTCTGAAAGTTCAAACCGATGCCGCTCGAGGTCTATAAGCGTAAAGGGAAATGGTGGGTCCGGGGAACGATCGAATACGGTGGTACCGCGATCTCAGGCTACTACCGCAAAAGCACTAGAGCATCTGAAGAGGCAGGCGCGTGGGAATGGTGTCGTGAGGAAGAAAAACGAGTCCTGAACCGCCATCTGAATGGCGAAACCGCTGGGGAAGAGGAGCTTGGTCCGAAGGCGCCCGATCTGACGTTCGCAGATGCAGTCTTAAAATACACTGCGAAGCCAAAGGAAGCGACCTACCTCATCCCCATCCTTACAGAAATTGGCGCGATCCAGATAAAGAACCTAAAACCATCGCTAGTCCGCAAGCTGGGAGAGAAGATCTATCCGATGGCATCGACGGCGACCTGGACGCGCCAGATAATCACGCCCGTGCGCGCTGTCGTTAATAACTTATATGATGACAGCGACGGAACAGTGTATCGGATTCGCGGTTACACTAAGGCTGAGAAGGTCGCCCAGGATAAAAAGCGGGGTAGCACGGGCCGAAAGAAATATCCTCCGGCAGATTGGGATTGGCTGCTTCAATTCCGAGAACATGCCCCACCAAAAATCGCAACTCTTGCGTTGATGATGTTCGCGACCGCCGGGCGGATTTCACAAACAATTTCAATGCATCCACACAAGCATGTGGATGCTGCTGAAGGAAAAGTTTGCATCCCAGCAGCGAAAGGGACCGAAGATCGATGGATTGCCGTTCCGCCCGAATTGATGGAAGAGCTGCTGGCGCTAACTCCAGAATATCCTCGCGGTTGGCCAAGGGTACCAGAAAATCTTCGCCTGTTCGGATACGCGGGCCGGTCAGGCCCCTTGAAATTATGGAGAAAGGCCTGCGCTGATGCGGGAATTCGCTTCATCCCATTTCATACTGCGGGTCGGCATGCATTTGGCCAGGAGATGAATGTTCGAGAAGGTGTAGATGCCAATGCGGCCGCCCATCACGGTGGCTGGGAAGACATCAACCTGATGCGAAAGGCGTACACCCACGTGGAAGAGGCTGAAGACAAGATCAATCGCGCGCTCCGTCGCGGCCAACGGAAGGCTGAACGGCGGACCAAACTCAAGCTGAAAAAGGAGGGCTGACAGTGTACGACATTTGTACGAAGCCAGGTCGCAACGAGCCGCATTTTCCCGCAATGTTCCGCGGGAATGGGTCGCGGACGAAAAATCGGCTCCAAAAATTCCCTATATTTCAAGGACATTTATGGTGGGCGCGGCAAGGATTGAACTTGCGACCCCACCCGTGTGAAGGGTGAAGATTTGCACTCTCACGTACCTCTGCGTACTCGTAAATGGGCAAAATCAGTGTGTTGAGGTTTGAGCAAATTCGCGTAAGTGTTTCATGGATTTTTCATGGATTGCGAGACGGAGCTTTTCGTTGGTGGACCTCAGCAAAATTGGTGGCCGGGAAAAGCTGAAGCCCAAGCCAGGTGACGAGCCACATTGGCAACGGCTACGAGCAGGTTCCTACGTTGGATACCGTCCTGCCAAGAGGCAGGGTAGGGGCAATTGGTTTGCTCGCGCCTATGATCCGGATACTTGCAAATATCGACGTAAGGCACTCGGCGATTACGGAGATCTCACAGGGCACGATGTCTTTACAGCTGCGAGGCGCGACGCTGAAATGTGGGCCGAGTTGGTGGAAAGCGGTGGCACCCGCGCAGAACGAGTTGATACCGTTGCCGACGCTTGCCGCGCCTACTTGAAGCGAAGACCAGGTTCAATCGCTGAAGGCGTTTTCCGGCGCCATGTGTATTCAGACCCCATTGCGGCAGTGAAGCTGGACAAGCTACGTCGCCATCATCTGAGGGCATGGCGCAAAAGGCTTGAGGATGCCCCGGCTTTAGTCAGCCGTAACAAAGAAGGCGAAAGGCGGACTAGGCGACGTTCTGCGGCAACCGTTAATCGCGACATGGTGCCCCTTCGCGCAGCCCTGGGACAAGT